>JAYVIV010000242.1:0-7656 GCA_043769985.1 Arcicella sp. | reverse complement strand
TGATTTCGTCATTTCTGCCAATAATCAAAGATGTGTCGTGAACTGTTAAATTGATTTTTTGAACTTTTTTCTCAGGGAAAATCATAACCTTACATCTGTCAAAAAATGACAAATCGGCTTTTTTGCCTTCCATCAATCTACGTAAATTCGACTGGTCGGCATGAGCATAAATCAAAGATGTGTCTATACTTTCATGTCCCAACAAATCACGAATATCTTCAATTTCCGCTCCGTTGGCTCTCAAATTTGTTGCAAAAGTGTGTCTTAATTTATGCGGATGAACTTCGCTGAGCTCAGGCGTTTCACCTTCCAATCTTTTCAGCATAATGTTTACTGATTGCCTTGAAACTGGCTTTCCGTCATTTCCTGCAAATAAATATCCTTTCAAATCGGGTTTCTCTTTTTGGAGAATTTCCGAAAAACAGGCATAAAGTCTGTTCGTAATTGGGATAAATCTTGATTCGGCTTTCTTCTTTTTCAAGGAACTTACTTCTATCAAGTTTTTCTTGAAATCGCAATTAGACCATTTCAAATTTAACATTTCCGTAACTCTCAACCCTGCGTCTGCCATTATCAGAATTTGGAGTTTATGACGTAAATTTTTTGTCGAACTCAGGATAATTTCCAGTTCTTGGACTGTATGAAATTCGGGGTTTTCCATGTGGTTTTTATTGTTAAAAAAAAGATGAATGGGGGCGTAGCCCCCACTTTTTCTTTTTTGTTTTTTTGTTTTTTGTGTGTTCAGATGATTTCAGAACACATTTTACATTTTAAGATCTACACCTAAATATAATTTTCCCCAAAGTTAGATTTACTTTTCAGGTTTTATAAATCACTGGTTTTTATTCCAGCAACTTATCTTTAAAATTATCATTCAACTTTCTTAATTCATTCAAATTATTAATTTCATTATCATAATATTCATTGAATTCATTACCTATTATATTTTTATTCAATGCCTTTAATGATTTCAATTTCTTGATTTTAACTTCAATCATTTTGCTAATTTCTTCAATCATTTTTAAAGTTTCCATTTTTTTGATTTGTTATTATGTGAGGTGCTTTACTCTAAAATTATTGTGATTCGTGCAAGGTTTTTTGGAAAAAATTTCATTGAAGTGTCGGGAGGAACGACCAAAACGGAAATGAAAATTTTTCCAAAAATTCATTTTAACCTTGAATGATTCACAATAATTTTACTCCTTCCACCTCACATAATAATAAATAAAAAATGCCATGCGGTTTTTTTCTTGGTTGCCTACATAAGACTAAGAATATCACTGAAATATAAAGGCAATCAAGAAAAAAACCGCCCTGCCACCGCATAGGGGATGTTTTACTATGAATTGGAGATAAGGGCGAATCGTCCACGGGGCGTGAAGCGGTGGCGTTGTGCGATGGGAGTTTCGCACCGTGGACGATTCGCCCGTTTTCGATTGATGCAAAGAATTTCGAGTTTCTTCCAAGATTTCAGATTGATGCAAAAAAAGAGTTTTGTGTGGGAATGGGTGAAAAAAATACTTCAATTGATAAAAAGAAAATTTTATTTACATTCCTTGCTTGCCTCGGACATAAAATAAATTATAAAACTTATTTCCTTTACAAAATTTGTTTTTTATTGGTTGTGTAGTGATTGGAGGGAGGAACGACCGTAATGAGCGAAACGACCAATAAAAAATAAATTTTATCACTTCCGAAATAAGTGTTTATAATTCATTTTATGTTAAATAGAATTTTCCTTTTTTCAATTGAATTTTTCATCTATTCCCACGCAAAACGGTAAACTCAGACCAACCCACTTTTTTTGAGGAACGAAAAAAAAATAACTTCTGAATAGTGCTTCAATATGACTTGCAAATGAATATATTAGGGAAAGGCAATCAAGAGTAGCGAACACGAACGCCCCCCCTTGTGGGGGAGCGGAGTGTGAGCCATAGCCTACGATTGATGCAAGTGCCTTCGAGTTCTCACCAACTAAAAACGGTCAAATTAGCATTTAGGATTAGTTTTTCACCTTCGATTTGTTTCCTTACTCCTTTAATCCTTTCCTCCATTTCTCCTAATTCTGGATACTTTATTGATGCTTCCATTCTTTCAATTTCAGATTTTAAAGATTCGACCTCTCGCATTAATTTTGCCTTCTCATAATCTGAGACTTTTGATAATGCTGTCCGTGCAAATCTGTATTGAAATTTCAAAGTTTCGCAGCTTTCAAAATCCTTTTCATAGTCATTTATCATGGCTAATTTTTGAGCTTCCAAAACTTTTATTTCCGTGAACTTATCAGTAAAATCCACCTTCTCAAAATTGAAATTCCATCCATGTACGAACTCCAAATTAATATCTTTTGACCGCTTTAAAATTGCACCTTCAAAATATGTAACTTCTTGATTAGCTTGTATTTGTGCAATTCTCAGTTTTTTTCTAAGCCAAAAATCAAGGCTATCTTTTGAAATGTTGTACACTTGAATTCTATCAGATTTTAGTTTCAATTTTGTATGTCTAAAATCCTTCCAATCAAGTTCTTTTGAATCCGTAAAAGTCTCAAATTTTCCATTTCTATAAAGCCAAAATTTAGTTTCTTGATGGTCAATTAATAAGCCTTTTACTCCTGGTCCATTCTTAATCAAAAATTCAACTTCTAAAATATCATTTCCTTTGTCTGCTTCTCTCTGGATATGATTGTATGTTAGAAATGTCTTATTGTATTGTGTCCAAAATCCGTTCGCAAAAAGTGGCTGTAACGTAAAACAAAGCGTACAAAACCCAACAAATATTACGGCTTCGGTTTTAAAATCTCCGCTTGATAATCTCATACTTGGATTTGCAGGAAGTACGGCTGACCTTCTTGAAAAAGGATAAAAAAATGGAATTCCTTGTTTCGTACACATATCAAAAATATCATGGCTAAGAATCCCGAAAAATGCAATCTTCACTATTGTTGTATGATGATAGATATTGTACTCAAAAACGCTGATTATCAGGCAGATAGCAAAAAGGAAAAATACAGAATGTGTAATAGTTCTGTGTCCAAATTTTACAGATATGTACTTTGCAAGCGGATAAACTGATTTACCCAAAATTGAATTTGTTGTATCAATATCAGGAAGCAATGAACAAAATACAGTCAATCCAATGTACTCAGGTTTTTCAAATATATTCACATCTGTGAAGCTCGCAAAAATACCAGTGAACGCAATTCCACCAGCAACATGATTAAAACCCTGCATAACTTTTCATTGGTTTAAGTGTCTCATTTTCAAGCATTTCAAAAATCATTTCGTTAAAATCAAATTCTTCATCTACGGCAAATTGTTTGATGCCCGAAGGATTCACGAACCAAAATATTTCACCTTCTAAGATGAAATGGAAACCTATTAATCTGAGTTGGTTTATTGAAAACATATCAAAAAATATCTAACTGTTTGAATACTGGTTTTACCATTTTGAAGCTTGGTTTTGCTTTACTGATTTCGTATTTAAAATTTTGAATTCCTTGCAATCCTTCACGCCATCTTAACGGCTCCGCTTTTGGTACTTCGTCAGGAAGTAGAATTTTATTTTTCAAACTTTTGATTCTTTCCGATGGCTCATAATTTGTCAATCCTTCACCGCTATCAGAATCAAACCAATCATTATTTACCCAAATCCAGTTGGTAATTTTTTCCTCAATATTATCATATTTTTGTGCAACTAATTCAAGATTTTCTTCCTCCTTTTCTTCCTTTGCCCCTTTTATGCCTATTGATTGAAATACTCTTTTGCCTGACATTGCCCGAAATATTGTATCAAGTGCGTATGGTGAAACTTTGGAATTAGCGGTTTTGTCTTTTTGGCTTGGTAGTAATTTTGTGAAATATTTGAAGGTTTCAATAATTGAATTATCATCCGCAATTCTATAATCCTGACCTTTGATATTTGCTTCTGGAAATTGTGCAAGCCAAAGATTTATTACATTTTCTGCAACCTTTTCACCACCTGCAAGAATCATGTGATAATGTGGGTGAAAGTCCCTTCTTACTGGATTAAAGGTACATTCGAACTTTCTTATACCTTCCATTTTCATCTTGTAAGTCTTCGTTAAATTTTTCCTAATTCGGGTTATTGCATCATACATTTTATTTACAGATTCGGGCAAAATATCACCGCTTACATTTGGGATTGTCAGGGTTACAAATTGCTTATCTTCTAAAATTCTCAATGGCTCTGAATATTGGCGTATGAGTTTTGCAGTTCTGATTCGGTTGCAAACTATGCACCATCTTGCATTACAATATTTTCCAGTTATGATATCATCTTCCTGTTTGAGATTTGTACAACATTCAGTAGAATTCATGTAGGATTGAATCATGGGTGAATCGTGTAGAAGTGTAAGTGAATCCAGAAAATAACCTGTAATAATTTTAGATTTTGCCCTTTTTTCAAGAGGTGTTTGGTAGGGAATTTTTTCTTGATTTGAGTGAGTAGCCAGTTGTGCTAATGTATCAAGAAGGAACGGGCGTGCGGGCGGTATATCCACGACTCCCGAAATTGTGGGATAATTTGACATTTGCTATTGAGTTAATTCGACAATGCCAAATTAGACAAAATAGCTTAAAAACAAAAATTCCCGAATAATGCCTTGGAGGTGTCGAATCAACTCAGCAATCGGGAAATTTTCGTTTTTAATGATAGGCAAAAGTACAAAATTATAGTGAGATTAAAAATAAATTATCCTTTTAAAATCTATATTTGCACTACATAACTACTTGATATTCAATAAACTATGAACCTAAACTCTTCTGTATTTCTAAAATGAACATACAGCATAAACCACGTTCAAATGAAACGTATTTTTATCATCATAAACCTAAAATCCCGCCACAAAATTTCTTTCACAAATATCAAAAATTGCCACATAACATACTTAAATCTCTGCCAAAGTGGTAATTATGAACCTATTAGCTATTCAACATTCAGGCGTAAATTATTAGAAAAGCCATTTAGATTTATGGATTTTGAGGTTTCAGCGGTTCAACTTTTCAAGCCTTCAACGTTTGACGGATTTGATTTTAGTTTCCTCCTTGAATAAATCAAAAGCCTCACTTTCCAAAATACATTCAGATGGTTTAAAATAGAGTTTTTCTTGTGGTAATTCCCATTTTGCCAAAATTTCTAACTCAATGGCTTTTTGGTTGTAATTCACTTCTAAAAGTCGTTTTGCTTCTGAAAAGTCCATTTCTTCCAATTTTGCCAAATAATAGTCTTTTGGTGGAATTTCGTGCTTTTTGTAACCTTCCTCGGTAATTGCCCAAATCTTCAATTTTAACTCACTTTTCTCCTCCAACATTTTAACCTTCAAAAACTCTTGATTCAGACTTTCGTACATTTTCCGTAAAAGTTGCAAATTTTCATTAAATCCTAACTCTGCCTGAGAATCTAACATTTCCAAACGAGCTTCATTAATTTTCTTCTCACGTCTGAAATTTAGATAATCTTTTGTTCCAAACTGGATTGATGGCAACCCGAAAGTAAAACCAACATTTGGAAGGTAATAATACCAGCCTTTCATTCTCAACGTCTTAAATTCTCTACGGTCAGCCGTCCACTTTCGATTATAATACGTTTTTAGGCTCAATTCGTAGCTTTTAAGAGGTTCTAATGCCCTAACTTGACAAATAGTATTATTTGAAGAAAATAAGCTAAACAGGCTTAAAAGAAAGAAAAAGCATAGGGGGGTTTGGGGGGTGTACAATCTTTTCATTTTGTGTTGCTTGTTTTTTAGTGATTGTTTACGGGTTTTCAGCCCAAAATTTGGTAATTTTCCGCCCTAAAAAGTCAGTAAACACCATGAAAGAAATTTTTACTTTTCTAAAACCACAACCGTTTTCAACGGTAATGGGGTTTTCATCTTCTCGTTTTTCTCAGAAGCTTCACGGCTTCAAAACCAAAGGACACGTTCAGAAATTTGATGAAAATCAAACTGCCGAACTAAAAAAACATCTTTTTTTAGTTTTGGAACTTCTCAAAATAGAAGTCGAAAAACTATAAAAAAAACGCCCCAATAGTGCTAAAAAGCTGGGGCGTTTTATGACTCTCGTCGGGGTTTGTCTATCGCTTCGGGGTTGCTTCCCAGCATTGCCCCTATCCTTTTGACACTATAAAAATACAGAAAATTCTCTGAATTTCCTACCTTTTTTTAATGGAAAAATGTATATTTTTTATGGATTTTTTTCAACAAACCCCTCAAAGTGTCGTCTTTAAAATCCTAAAATCTGAGCTCCTAAACGAGCAATTTTATTCGATTTCAACTTCTTGAAATGATGCATTGAAATTGAAAGAATATCCTTTCCTATCATAATTGAACTTTTTTCCTTCGTTCAATAATTCACAAAATCTTGAATAAGAATACGGCTTTGTTTCTGCCGATGTTTTTGAATATACTTCAAAAGCTTTCTTCTTTGAAGAGAATCCTCTCGGCTTTTCAAATCCGTAATCTGAAATTAATAATATCATTGCTCCTTGATTTAAAAATAGTTGTTTCGTTATATATTACAAATATAACGATTTGGGTCAGGATTTCCAAGACTTATTTTCCTTTTAAAATTCCAAAATCTGAGCTCCTAAACGAGCAATTTTCTAAAATCTGAACAAAATAAAATTCTGTTCTTTGGTAGGTCGACCAACCAAGGAACAGAATTTTATTTTGTCAAACTGCCAATTTTTCATTTTATACCGTTCGATTGCTACGACCTGCCCGAACAAAATATCTTGCGAAAAGCATGACCAGCATTACAAGGCTTCCAATATTTCGCAAGGTTTTATCTTCGGTTTCCTTTCCTAAAAATTTCATAGCTGCCACACCTACAAGAATCAGCATCAAATAAACTGACATATCAATATTTTTGGATTGTTTCCCCAAATATCCAGAGGTTATTTCGTCCACAATTTCACCCGTTAAAACTTGCTCTTTTCCGAACCTGTCTGCTAAATCAACAATCATTTTTGGGTTTCCTTCTGACGTGTCGAAAACACGATTTCTTGTAAATTCTATGTTTTCAAAATCCAGATGGTCGGTTATTCTGTGAAATAATTTTAGGCTCTCAGTTCTACTGAGTGGCTTTATTTCAATCTTTTTGAAATTCCACAAAAAGGCTGTATGCTCCATCTTGACCTTTCGAGCCGTTGTAATTATTTGGAAATGTCCGTTTAATTCTGCCAAATATTTGGCAACCCCCGGGGTAAGATTTTCTAAATCTCCAATTTTTAAAATGTACTCGTTTGGGTTCGTTAATCTTTTCAAAATCTTCAAAAGGTTAGGAACTGAATCTGTACTCATTTTCTTCTCAAATTGGTTTTTGTCGAAAGTTCCAAGAATCATACTTGCCGTTGCTTCTTTATCACCATCGCATAAATAAAGCAAAATATTCAAGATGGATTTTTTAAAATCCTTGCACTCGTCCATTTCAAGGCACTTTTTAGAGATTTTGAGATTCTCAAAAATGTGAGTTTTTCCGATGCCAATTTTACCAATCAGGATAATATCCAATCCCTTGTTTATGTTCTCTTCTATTTCTTTGATTTCGTCATTTCTGCCAATAATCAAAGATGTGTCGTGAACTGTTAAATTGATTTTTTGAACTTTTTTCTCAGGGAAAATCATAACCTTACATCTGT
>JAYVIV010000241.1:0-12480 GCA_043769985.1 Arcicella sp. | reverse complement strand
AAGTTATCCAAATCTATACGAAGTAATTTTTGAACGATTTGAGGTCTAAAACCGCAATTTAGCATCGCTAAATGAGGATTTTAGTAACGAAAAATCATTCAAAAAGGACGAGTAAAGATGGATAAGTTATTTAATTTCAGTTCCTAAGGCTAATTTTGTGAAAATTAAATGGACAAAATCATTTTGGAATCCTTCTTCAATTAAAAAATTGTGGCTACCTATTTTTTTGTTTGTAATTTTTAACTTTTCATTTTTCATTTTTAATTCAAACGCTCAACTATCTAATAAACAAGGGATTAGTACGATTGGTATTCGACCATCGGGAACCATCTTCACTTTTGGACTACCTCAAACTTCAACAATTCCAATTGGTTTTCAGCGAGGAGCATTTAATTATTCGCCTTTCCCATTTACCGTTTTTCCAATTAATGCTTCTACCAATAATCAAGGAAAAACTCAATTTTCAGGTTTGATTGGCTCATTCGATTTGGGTTTGAATATTTCAAAATTATTGCAAAATGATAGAATTCTGAAAGGTGAGGCTGGTGTTTACTATGCGTGCATTCCACACAGTTATTCCATAAATAATGATTATCAGTTCAACATAAATAACAAATCTGCAACCATTTGGCAAAATACGCTGAGCTATTCGGGGCTGTCTGCGAGTGTGACATATACTTCAAAGTCAAGAGGAAGAAGATCTTGGGGAGAAGCCAGAAATTATTTGCAATTGGGTTTGAGAACGATGAATTATTTGGATAAATCAGCTGATAATCAGGAGGATTGGGTATTCGATGGTCGTGGATTCAAGGTTCAAAGTGAAGTGGTAAATCGCAAATCATTTCTGGCTTTTTGCGAAATTGGAAGGACATATTGGCGACGGAAAGACGATATGCGGTCGTTGGATATGGGTATTAGGATAGGAATTCCATCAGGATATTTTGTTTCAAATACTGTAACGGGTTTCGTGAACAATCAACCTACAGGTGCCAGTAATTTTCAAGAAAATGGGTCTTACATAGGTTTTCAAATGTCTTATAATTTACCAATTAAAAGACTACAAAAAGCTTCATCAAACTCACCCAAAGCTGAAAAGATATACTGCGAAATGGAAAGGAAGGTTATCATTAAACATACGTTTAAAGTCGCCCAAGAAGAAATCATTTTTGAGCTATTTGACCATGAAAATGAAGACGGAGATATTGTTTCAGTTTGCTTTAATGGACAGTATTTACTTGAAAAATACAAACTAATGAACAAGCCTAAGCTGCTAAAAATCAAACTAATTCCCTATCAAAAGAATGTATTGACCGTTTTTGCGAATAACACGGGTAAAGAAGGAGCAAATACTTCAGCTTTGCGTTTCAATTTGAACGGAAAAACCGAGAGCGTAATTCTTTATGCAGACAAAAAGGAATCAGAAGGGATTGAATTTGTTTTTTAATTTCGATGTTTGTTGTTCGGTTTTCGATGTTAGAACAACAAACATCGAACTTCTACAATCGAACATCCAACATTTCAAATGCCTCATCAACCGACTTCACTGGCAATTGACACGTTTTGTTATAGCAAACATAAATCAAGGTTTCATCAGTTTTTGCTTTGCGATTTTCTAATAAGGGTAATTGGCTTTCAGATACCGTTGCAGATAAAATTTTATTAGGATAATACCTTGAATCTAATTCTTTTCTTAACTTCAAATAATCTTTTCCAACAATCGCAATTTCTGCCGTTGGAGAAACCATTTGAGTTGCCAAACACGCCCAATTTGTCAAATAATCAACATTTTTAATTAGTAAATCTTTCATCTTGGCAAGCATTAATTTGGATAAATCAATAAAATCTTGCCTATCCAATATTAAGCCTAAAGTATAATAATTCCGTGCCATAATTGAATTGGAGGCGGGAATCACATTATCGAAAATTTCTTTTTTACGGACAATTAAATTTTCGGCATCTTTGTCAGTAAAGAAAAACAATTGGTCATCTTCATCCCAAAAATTCTGAAAAACATATAAGGCTAATTTCTCCGAAAGATATAGCCAATTTTCATCAAAAGTTGCTTGATAAAGATTCAAATACGCCTCAATCACGGTGGCATAATCTTCTAAAAAACCTTGAATTTTAGTTTCTCCATTTTTATAACTGTGGGATAAAACGCTATCTTTCAGAAAGTTATCTTTAATAAAATGAGCGTTTCGTAAAGCTAAATCTATAAACTCCTCCTCGCCAAAAGCACGATAAGCATTAATTAAACCATTGAGCATCAAGCCGTTCCATGAACAGAGAATTTTATCATCCAATCCTGGCCGAATTCTACCTGTCCGTTTTTGCAATAATTTTTGAATGTTTTGACTTTGATTGGAATTTAAAAATGCCTCGTTTTTCCATAAGATATTTACGCCATGTTCCCAATTTCCATGCTCGGATACTTGATAAATTTTACAAAACTCTTCGGAATCTTCACCCAAAACTTCTTCAATTTCAGATTTTGTCCACACGTAAAATTTACCCTCAACTCCTTCAGAATCAGCATCTAAGGCAGAATAAAATCCCCCTTCGATACTTGTCATTTCTCTTTTTAACCAATTAATAGTTTCATATACAGTTTCTTTATAAAGTTGATTTTTTGTATAAGTATAAGCCTCTGAATACAAACTTACTAATTGCCCATTATCATAAAGCATCTTCTCAAAATGAGGGCAAAACCATTCTCCATCAACCGAATAACGAGCAAAACCACCGCCCAATTGGTCGTATATTCCACCAATTGCCATTTTGTTTAGCGTCAATGTCAAATGATTTATCGCTTTTTCGTCCTGTTTTACATGGGAATAACGCATGAGAAACTGCCAAATAGAAGGCATTGGGAATTTTGGACTTCTTTCAAAACCACCCCAATCTTCATCAAAAGTATTTGCCAATTTCTGATACATTTTATCCAAATCTTCTTTCGTAAATACCTGATTTTCAAAAGATAAACCGTATTTCTCAGATTCTTTAAAAAGCATATTTTCAGTAAATCCCTCGGCTGATTTTTGCAATTCTTCCCGATGATTTACGAATCCATTATTAACAGATTTCAATAACTGAACCCAATTTTCTTTTGGAAAATACGTACCACCGTAAAAAGGTTTTCCATCGGGCATCAAAAAAACGTTGAGGGGCCAACCACCCTGTACGCCCATCGCTTGAACGGCATCCATGTAGATGGCATCAATATCGGGGCGTTCTTCACGGTCGATTTTAATATTAACAAAAAACGCATTCATCACTTCCGCAACTTCGTCTTTTTCAAAACATTCGTGTTCCATCACATGGCACCAATGACAAGCGGAATAGCCAATACTCACCAGAATAGGCTTATTTTCGGTTTTTGCTTTTTGTAATGCCTCCTCTCCCCAAGCAAACCAATCTACTGGATTTTGGGCGTGTTGCGATAAATAAGGAGATGTTTCTTGTTGTAAACGATTCATCTTGTCAATTAAAAATTAAGAATTAATGATTAAAAATTACTTTTCAAATTTGCTTCAACAAAGCCCAAGTCAAATAAATTTAGAGCCTTCAATTTCTAATATCAGTTCATGTCCAAATAAACCTGCTGGGGTTTTGTAACCCGATATTCCTTTTAAATCAAGCACTTTCTGCGTAATCAAAACGGATGCTTCCGCCGTTAATCTATAACCTTCCAAGGTTTCAATTCTACCTTCAATGATTTTCCCTTTTGCATTAGTCACTTTTCCATAAATCAAAGATTTACCGTTTTGAAAATGACTTTCGTTTGGTCCAGTAATCTTTTCGTCCACATATTTTTGGAGTAAGTTTTTAACAAATTTTGTCCGAAGAATTGGGTTGAATAAAAACTGCAATTTCATTAAATAATAGGCAGATTTTGATGCCCCTGCATAAGTCTCAATATTGGGGATACCCGTTGTGGTAAAGGCTGTGGAAATATCTCCCCATGGAATCGTCATGGCAAACTGCCTTAATCGACCAAAATCAATCCATTTCCCTTTATAACCCGTTGGTTTAGAATTCATTAAGCCATTTTCTCTTATAAAACCTTTATTCCCCAAACTTTCCACCATTGTGGTAACGGTTCCATGAGAGATACTTCCACCTACGCTTGTAAAAGCCAGTTCCAAGTGCGTTGCATCGGGCAGTTTAGTCCTTAAATATTTAGCCATGCAATCGGTTGGAACTACATCAAAACCCACACCAGGCATCATAATTATTTCACTATTTTTCGCCTTTGCATCATAAGATTTTATCATTTCAAAAACTTCGATTTCACCAGTGATGTCTAAATAATGAGTTTTGGCTATCAAACACGCTTCAACCATCGGTTTGGCAGTTCGAGTAAATGGTCCTGCACAGTTCAGTACCAAAGGAAATTTTGTAATATTTTGGACAACTTCTTCAATATCATCTATACCAAAAATCAAATATTCTAAGCCAAATTTTTCAGCAAGAGGTTTAATTTTGGATTCAGTTCTACCTGCGAGAACGGGTTTTAAGCCTCTTTTTACCGATAATTCAACGATTAATTTTCCAGTGTAACCACTGGCTCCGTAAATTAGAAATGACATGATGTTTCTATTGGTTCTTTTTAAGGCAAGAAAATCCGTACCTTTGCACGCAAATTATAACAATTTTATGACTTTCAGCGAATTAAATCTTAATCGACAACTCCTAAACGCCCTCGAAGATTTGGGGCTTGACACCCCAACCGCCATTCAAGAAAAAGTGTTTTCAACGGTGATGTCGGGAAAAGATGTCTGTGGAATTGCACAAACAGGGACGGGCAAAACTTTTGCTTATTTATTACCTTGTTTACGCCAATTCCAGTTTTCAAAAATAAAGAACCCACAAATATTAATTATCGTTCCCACTCGAGAGTTGGTGGTTCAAGTGCTTGAAGAAGTGCAAAAATTAACGAAATACATGAGCGTAATTTCGGTTGGCGTTTATGGGGGAGTTAATCTTCGTCCACAGGCGGCTGATGTTGCGGCTGGGGCTGATTTAATCGTTGGAACTCCTGGAAGAATCGTTGATTTACTTTCTACGGGTGTTCTGAAACCAAAATCCATTAAAAAATTAGTGATTGATGAATTTGATGAGATGTTAAATTTAGGGTTTCGGGCTCAATTGAAAAGCATTTTTGATAGATTGCCAGAACGCCGTCAAAATCTTTTGTTTTCAGCTACACTCAATGAAGAGGTTGAAGTATTGATTGAAGCCTACTTTAATGATTTAGTACGAATTGAGGCAACGCCAATTGGAACACCTTTAGAAAATATTTCTCAATCTTACTATGAGGTTTTGAATTTTAACACGAAGGTAAATCTCTTGAAATTATTGTTCAACGAGAATGAGGAGATGAATAAAGTCTTGGTTTTTGTTTCGACAAAACACTTAGCCGATATGGTTTTTGAACAATTAGAAATGGCTTTCGGAGAATCCATTAAGGTTATTCACTCAAACAAAGCTCAGAATCATCGTTTTGCTGCCGTGGATGATTTTGAATCTGGAAAATGCAGAATTTTAGTAGCTACTGATGTGATTGCCAGAGGTTTAGATGTTGCCGAAGTATCACACGTGATAAATTTTGATGTACCTCCTATCTCCGAAAGTTATGTACACAGAATTGGCAGAACGGGTCGAGTTGGCAGAAAAGGAATTGCCACATCCTTTGTGATTGAGCGTGAAAAGGAATTTTTAGTAGAAATTGAAAAATTGATGAATTATTCAATTCCGAAAGTAGAATTGCCAGAAAATTTAGAAATTAATACCCAAATGTTGTTGGATGAATTACCGAAAGAATATACCAAAGCAATTGAAGTAAAAGCCCCAAAACGAGAAGGGGTTGGTCCAGCTTTTCATGAAAAATCGGAGAAAAATAGCAAGGTCAATGTGCGAAGAAGCCACTCGGCGGAGATGAAAATAAAGTATGGTCGGTCTTATAAAAAACCTGAATCAAAATAATTTTAACATCAAAAAAAGCCTTCGATTTTTTAAATTGAAGGCTTTTTTTGATTTCAGATTCTCATAAGTAGTTGTTCGTATTTCGATGTTCGATATTTGGAGCTTAATTACCTGAAAATCATCAATTTTCAGGTAAATATAACGTCGTTTAAATAAGAGTAGTGACTACTTAACACCTAATATAAACCTTGAATTTAATTAACAGTGATTTTCTTTACAACTTTTTTTTCTCCTTCAACATATAGTAAAAAATAGCTTCCAGAGGCTAATTTCAAGTCAAATGTATGTTTCCGTGTTGTTCCGTTAAATGATTGAGTGGTAATTTCCCTTCCCAAAAAATCAACAATTTTTAGGTTGCCAGAAAGTAAATTATCCCCAAAATATTCAAACGTAAAATTCCCTTTATTTGGATTTGGGTAAAGTAGATAATTGCTCTGTAATTCTGGGATTTGAAATTTACAAAGAAAAGTTTCTTTACCCCTCAACTGAATTTTCTGACTCCATCCTCCATAATTTACTTCCAAATCTGTTGATTCATTATCATTGGCAAACTCATTAATGGCGGCAATCAAAATTTCATTTCCTTTCAAAACACCACGCCAAACAGGATCTTTGTCTTGAAAATGTTGATAGGCAGATTTTGGAATGATTAGACGATAATCTCCTATAAAAAAATCTTTAAATTGAGATAACCTATACAATGAATTGATGTAGGTTTCATACCTCGAATAATTTAAAGTATCTGGATTAATAGGACCTTCCCATAGCCAAACACCCTTAGCACCAGAAAAAAACGGCAAAATTGCTTGAGCTTCAATTAAGTACTTTTTAATAGGTTGATTGTAGCCGTAATTGGAATTTGCTTGGCATTTATTATAAGTTAACCATTCAAAAAGCATAACATCTTTATTACTTCGAGCCACATTCGCCTCCACTTGAAAAAGTTGATAAGCAATATTTGGATACTCTTTAATTGCACCATATTCGTAACAAAAATAAGCAGATGGAGCAATAAAATTATTTTGATTATAAAACTCCCCTCCCACTTTTTTACTGACCGAATCAATCATATAATAATTTAACACTTTATCACTCGTTTGCCATTCTTGCCAGCTGTAATTTAAGGGAAATTCCGAATTTTTAATGGGTGCATCAGAATAAGAAGCAAATTGTGTAAAATTTGGTATTCCATTCTTTTTCAGATACTTGATTGGCTGAGCATACAAATTTGCAAGGTCTTTTTTATATCTTTCGGTAAAGTCAACATCTGAGAGTTTGCGGTATCGACTTGGTAAAGTTGTGTCGGATTTCAGAAATCTTATGGCAGCATCCGTTGGAATTTCACGTTCTACGTCAAGCATCAAAATATCTAAATTAGGCATTGCTTTTCCTTGCGAATCTGTGAACATATCCGCCATTTCTCGTATATCTTTTCGCCATTTTTCTTGATATTTTTCTAAATCATTCGCCCAGGGACTTTCAATTTCATACCACGGTTGTCCTTGAATACTGGCAACTCCTCCCCACAAGATGGCTCGATTGTTTTTAGGTAGATTTACATCAGATGGAGTAAAACTTGCTAAGTGAGAGAACCCTCTTTTTAAGGGTAATTGAAGGGAATCTTTGAACCTCGGTCCATTATAAACAATCTTGAAAGGCAACGAAAACTCGGGAAACTGTTGCCAATTAATTATCCCTTTCACGGTTGAGAGTGAATACTTTGGGGCAGTCTGACAATCAGATTGAGAATAAGACCGAAAGCCGAACAATATCAAATGGAAAATAAAATACTTTTTTATCACGTTTACAAGATAAATGTCTGCCATTCATCAATTAAAATTTTTAAATTTGTAATGAAAAACTAAAAACGATATGAAACTTTTCAAATTACTTTTAATACTATTATTTTCATTGAGCATTTTTTCATGTGCTAAGGACGAAAACATTGATCCAAATCTTGCAAAATCTGGTGCAATCAAAGCCTCTGAATGGATTATCAATGGATTCACCACTATTGACAATACCCCAATTGATCCTGCATTGTTTACGGGAGATGCCAAATTTATTGATCAATTAACCTACGTTTTTGATAATACTGGAGTTGTGCGTTCTTATGACAAAGTATCAAAACAAGCTCAAGCCTACGGAACTTGGGGACTTGTTGAAAACGCTACGAAATTAGAAATAAATATTCAAGGATTTAAAGGAACATTCGGAGTTATTGAATTATCAAAGACAAAAATGATTCTTCGTAATAATATTAAATATAATAATCTTGAAATTCCAGTAAATATGATTTTCATACCATTAAAATAATTGTTGAAGTACTAATTATTGAATTGTTACATAAATCTACAATTCAAACTTCAAAAACTCTTTTTTTAAGGATAAATACCTTACAAATCATGCACAAAAACTTATCACTCGTTTTAGACCCAGAAATTGCTCTTGATGAAGAGAATTTCAAAAATTACATTCATCAACTATTACAATTTCCTGAATCCGAAAACTCTATAATTCGCCCTCTAAAACGTTCTATTGATGCACGTGGAAGACAAGTTAGAGTCAATGTTGATGCAGAAGTGTTTATTGATGAAACCCCAACTCCCCTGATTTCATTTAAAAAAAACTATTCCAACGTTACAAACGCACAACAAGCAATTATCGTTGGGGCGGGCCCAGCAGGACTTTTTGCTGCTTTGCGATTAATTGAATTAGGAATCAAACCCATTTTATTGGAACGGGGTAAAGATGTTCGAGCAAGAAGACGAGATTTAGCGGCAATAAACAAAGATCATATCGTCAATCCAGAATCAAATTATTGTTTTGGTGAAGGTGGAGCAGGAACTTATTCAGATGGTAAATTATATACCAGAAGTAAAAAAAGAGGTGATATTCGCAGAGTTCAAGAGATTTTGGTGGCTCACGGAGCAACCGAAGAAATTCTTGTCGATGCACATCCGCACATAGGAACAAACAAACTTCCCCAATTGGTTGCCGAACTTCGTGAAAGCATTTTGTCGGCAGGTGGAGAAGTACATTTTGACACCAAAGTTATTGATTTAATCATTCAGAATAAAGAAATAAAAGGCGTAATTACAGCGTGTGGTAATGAAATTACTGGTTTGGGGGTAATTTTAGCAACTGGGCATTCAGCAAGAGATATTTTTGAATTATGTCAAAAAAAGGATGTCCTCATTGAATCGAAACCATTTGCCATGGGTGTTAGAATTGAACATCAACAAAATTTGATTGATTCGCTTCAATATCATCGCCCTGAAAGAGGAAAATATCTTCCTGCAGCATCCTATAGTTTGGTGGCACAGACTTTTTTCAAAGGTATTCAGAGGGGAGTTTTCTCATTCTGTATGTGTCCAGGAGGATTTATTGTCCCTTCTGCAACTGCTCCAGGAGAATTAGTAGTCAATGGTATGTCACCTTCTCGACGAGATTCAAAATTTGCAAATTCGGGGATGGTTGTGGCGATTAATGAAGTTGATTTGCAACCCTACAAACAGTTTGGAGCTTTAGCAGGATTATATTTGCAGAAAGAATTGGAACAAAAAGCGTGTAGTATGTCTGGGGGAGGGCAAACAGCTCCTGCCCAATTAGTGGGTGATTATATTCAAAATAAAATGTCAAAATCATTGTTAGATACTTCTTATCAGCCTGGTTTGATGTCTTCTGATATGATGAATATTTTGCCCGATTTTATTGGGAAACCATTGCAGGAGGGGTTAAAACAATTTGGACAAAAAATGAGAAGCTATGCTTCAAATGAGGCACAAATTATTGGAATAGAAAGTAGAACATCATCGCCAGTCAGAATTCCAAGAGATAAGGAAACCTTAGAGCATATTGAAATAAAACGACTTTTTCCTTGTGGTGAAGGGGCAGGATATGCAGGAGGAATAATGTCGGCAGCAATGGACGGTGAGCGATGTGCAGAAAAATTAGTTGAATATTATTTTAAAAGATAAATGACCGATTTTACCACTTTTATTGAAAAACTAAAAATAAGGTTGCAAAAACCATTGCCAGGGCAAGAAGCCCATAACGTAATGGCTTCTGAAACTCGTTTGAAGTTGAAAATGCCCACTCCAAATGAGCGGACCCGTGAAAGTGCGGTATTAATCCTATTTTATCCCTCTGATAATCAAATACTTATGCCTTTAATCCTTCGCCCACAATACGATGGCGTACACGGAGGCCAAATGGCTTTTCCAGGCGGTAGGGCTGAAAAAGAAGATGAGAGTTTGGTGAGAACTGCTCTGCGTGAAGCACAAGAAGAAATTGGAGTTAGGGTAACAGACGTTCAAGTTTTAGGAACATTGACGAAACTTTACATACCTCCATCAAATTTTCATGTTCAACCTGTTGTAGGATTTATGTCTCGTAAACCCGAGTTTTACCCAGACCCCAAAGAAGTTGATAAAGTGATTGAAATTTCAGTTGAAGAAATGAAAAATCCAGCTATTATTGGCCGTAAAGTATTGAACGTCAGAGGTATAGAAATTGACACACCCTTTTATAACATTTTAGATACAACGGTTTGGGGTGCAACCGCCATGATGATTTCAGAACTTCTAATGGTTATAGAATCCTTAGAGTTTTCATAACCGTTTGATAAATTATACAAGTAAATTGCCTTGATTATTTCCTCGTGTACTACATTTGCGGATAAATAATTTCTCTTAAAGCTAAACACAACATGAAATATATAGATACATCTATTTTGAGTAAACTATCAGTAATTGCAATTTTAATCGTTATTTCTATTTTCTTTTTGGCTTGCCACTATTTTTCTTACAACTTCTTTTACCAAGACGACTTTCATTTGCTCCGATTTGTAAGCATTTTCCAAGATAATTCGATTGGTTTACAGGAAAAATTAAATGCCCTTTACAACCAACATAACGAGCATCGTATTATTTTTCCAAGACTTTTCGTATTGATAGATTATTACATTCGAGGGCATTTGGATTGGAAAGTTCTTAATGTAATTTCAGCACTTTATTACTTAGGAATTTTTAGTTTTTTTGCACTTATAATCAAGAAATTAAACTTATCTTTTGGGTATGTCCTCCCGGTTGCTTTGCTAATCTTTCAACCCTCATCCTATCAAAATTTTTATTGGACTATTTCTATTTTACAACAAGTTGGAAACTTATTTTGGGCAATGTTTTTGTTTTATAGTTTGACGTACTTTAAACCTGACAAATTCTGGATATCAACACTCCTTATCGTTGTTTTAACTTTTACGCATGGTAATGGACTTTTTGGCTTTGGCGTAGGAGGACTTTTACTTATTTTTCAAAAAAGATATAAGCACTTGGCTATATGGATTGGATTAATGATTGTTGTTGCTGGATTTTATTTTCATGGTTATTTTACGGCACAAAATTCAAACATTTCTGGTAGTTTAAGTAACCCCGTAAGGCTTATAGGTTGTTTTGGGGGCTTTTTTGGAGGATTTATACATGATTTTTTCAAAAACAGCGTTCAAGTAACAATCACTATTTTAGGGGGATTATTAATATTCTTACTTTTGGCATTAATTAATTTAAAACTAATTCTAAATTATTTTTTTAAAACGCTTCAGTCAAAATTTGACCGATATTTTCCAATTGAAAATCAATTTTTGTTTGCCTGTTTTTTCTATCTATCAATCACCGCAGCGTTAGTCGCCCTCAGCCGTTCTTGGAGTTCAATTGAGGCAGGTTTTCAAAATAGATATTTGCATAATTCCGTGATTTCTCTTGTTTTATTATATGTGACAATCTTACATTATAAATCACTGAAATTGAAACAATTTGTTGGCATTTTAATGTTATTATTTGGAGTATTTTTTAATATTTTTTCTTGGTATTCAAATTATGAATTACTTACACTTCAAAAAAAATCACAAGAATCGGATGCCGTAAATTACCAGTTAAACGGTATTTCTATAGTAAATGATAAATCGTTTAATAACAATATCAAATCTATTTTAGATCAGTCTTTTAATAATGGGATAAGTGTCTTCCCAGAAAGTGAATTACTTACTTCTTTGAAAGATTTAAAACTAATAGAATCTCCACAAACTAATGATTGTCAGATAGATATAAAAAAAGATTCTTTACTTACATTCAATATTTCTAATTCAAACTATAGAGACGTATATCAATTCAATAATTATAATCTACCGTATGAAGGAGATACGTATCTCATACTAAAATCTGCCCGAAATATCTTCATAAGTCCAACAAACCACCGCAGAAATCGAAAAATTGAATTCCTTAAAACAGGTCAGTTTTTTACCGATGGTTTTTATACTTCAATTATGACGGATGCAATGCCTGAAAATGAGTATCAAGTTGGAATTCTTCAAAAGGTAAAAAATCGCTTCATTTACATCCCCACAAATTATAAAATTACTGCTCGGTAATGTTTCAGATTGCTAAATTTTTTCCTTCATTATTTTTTTTGTAAATTAGGGTTCTATTGTTCGTAAAA
>JAYVIV010000240.1:0-5316 GCA_043769985.1 Arcicella sp. | reverse complement strand
GCCAAATCTATATCCAACATGGGAGACGCTTTTAGAAGAATATTATCTGTATATTCAAAAAGTAAATCCTTAATTGCCAAGATATTAGGTTCACAATCTTGTAGTCTGACGACTTTGCTTCCTGTATCGTCTCTGCGGTGTGGGTCGAGATAAATCCAATTATTTTGAACTTCCCTTTTTTCCTCAATCCCTAAACCCCTTAATCCCGAAATTGAATTTCCCTCCAAAAATCCCACATTTTCAATCACTAATTGCTCAAAATTATATTTCGTAACATTCAGTAAATCAACATTTTGTTCAAAGTAAAAGGCTTTTTTGAAGTTTTTACTCATGTATGCAATGTCCACGCCCATACCGCCAGTGAGGTCGATAAGCGTATCTCCTGATACTAAGTTCGCCTTAAATTTTGCGGTAATTTCAGAAGAACATTGCTCCACAGAAAGCATTTTTGGAAAGATAATTTCCTTATTTTCAAACCATTCTGGGAGTTTTGTTTTCGCTTTTTGACGGGCTTTTATCTGTAAAACTAAATCTGGAATATTGAGATTGGGGTATTTTTTAGCCTGTAAAAGTAAGGTAATCACTTCATCGTTTTGATGGGTTTTGATGAAGATTTTTTCGGCTTCGGAGAGAGAGGATGTCATTTATTTTCAGTTAAATCAGATGCTAATTTATCAAATTCAACCATGATAGTTCCTTTATTTGGATTATCTAAACGCATTATTAACGAAGTATAAATCGTAGTTCCCTTAGCTTCGGGAATGGGTAAATCTAATTTCATAAAATTCATTCCTTTGAATTGATGAAACCAAGTATTAAATTTCCTAAAACGAATTGCCTGTTTATTATCAGAGGAGTCACATATATACACAACTAAATTTCTTTTGTCAGTAAAAAAATCCTTAAAAATAAGGGCGATTGTATCTGGTATTTTTTTATCCAATGGAGGATTTTTATTTTTTTCAAGTACAGCAATGATAAATTCAAAAGTATTGTCCTTAAAGAAAGGAGTCGCTGGTTCCCAGATATAACCAGAGGGGACAAATTTTATTTCGTAAGTAATTTCAAAATCAGTCTCGAAGATATATGTGTTGTTTTGTCCTCCTATAAATTGAAATTTGTAATAATCACTTGATATATCCATCCCTATTTTTGATTTTTTAATTCTCTTTGGCGTTTATTCTCTTCACGGAGCTGTCTAACAATTTCCTGTAATTCTGGATTATTTTTATAATCCTCAATAGCCTGTGCTTGGATTAACTTCTTGTTATCCAGCATTTTGCGGAATAAGGCTGCTCCTCTTAATCTTGGTTCTGTTTGTGTTTCCATGATTTTAAATGTTTTTTCTATAACAAATTTAACCTTTCTTTCATTCCCTCGCAAATCCTTACAAAAGTTCCGTCAGACCCGCCATATACGCCAAATTTGCCAACGCTTTTTCGTATTTGCTTTTCAATGATTCTACTTTCGTTCTCATTTCAATCAATTTACTTTCACGAGTGTTTATCAAAAATAACGTACTTTCACCCACATCAAATTTACGTTGTTCAGCCCGCACCAAAATTTCTTGATTTCGAGTGGCCTCTTCCTGTATTTTTAATTGCTTTTCAAAATTCCGAACTTCATTATAGGCTGCATAAACATCATTCTGAATTTCACGACGAGCCAGATTCAAATCTAAGCCCGTTGATTGCCGTTTGATTCTGACTTGTTGAAGCTTACCACGTTCTTTTCTAAGAAATAGTGGCATAGCAAATTCAAACCCCAATTTATGATTATTTATTGAAAATGAATTCTCGTTATTGTAAACTGGCTTATTCACAAAACCATCCGCAATAAAGTTGAAATTGGCATTGAAAATAGGTTTCAGCATTTCTTTCCTAAATCTTTCTTCAATCTGTAATTGGTCAATTTTAATGTTAAATTTCTGAATTTCAGGATGTTGCAATTTTGCTTGATTAATTAAAGCTAATAAAGTGGTCTCATCAACCTTACGAATTGGGGCAATCGGTGGAGCCGCATCTTCAGGTAATTCAAGCGGTATTTCATTGGTTGACCACAAATAATTCGATAATGCCAATCGATAATTCTGTAACTCAATTATGGCTTGCTGGAGAGAAACTTCACGATCTTGAAGCGTAATTTTTGCTTCAACTGAATCAATCGTTGCTTGCTCGCCCACTCTTGCTCGCTCACGGGTGGCAACAAAACGGTTATTTGCCAAGTTGTAACCTTCTTGAATTAATTGCAATTGTTGATATGAAAACCACCAATCCCAATAACTTTTTGCGGCATAAAAAACAGTAGAGTTAATCAGTTTCTGTCGTTCAGCCTCCGCATAATTTACACCTAAACGTGCTTGCTTCAACGTATTACGTCTTGCATCAATAATTAAACCTTGTCCAATTGGAACGGTTAGTCCAGCTACTAAAAGTTGCGAAGATTCCTCTTCTAATAAATATTTACCTACGTTTCTTTCATACCCTAACTTAAAATCAACCCCCGACCAAGTAGGAATTTTTAAGATATTATCCCATCGGTTGTAATAGTCAGTTCCTTTAAAAGATTTTCTGTCAAAGTGGGAGGTAAGTTTTGGGTCGAAAGCCCCTTGGGCTTGCATAATCTCGGACTGTGCATCTCGAACAAAAAGATTTGCTTGTTTAACTGTTGGATGATTTTTAAGGACTAAATTCTTAAAATCCTCGTAGCCAAAAGTGGTTTGGGCGGTGACTTGGAAAGAGGTTAAAAGTAGTAATATGATTTTTAATTTATTCATTTTCAGAGGTTTATCTCGTAAATTTTTAAAAAAGTCTATTTATAAGTCAATCAGTTTTAGTCAAAATATAATAGTTTTACAGCTAAGTCCATTAATAGTTATCATTCCCCAGAGGAGAGCGTTAACTATTAATGCCAACTTAAAACTATTACTTTTCTTTCAAAGCTGCTTTCGGTTCTTTCTTCAAAGTAGGAGGGAAGGCATTGAGTTGTCGCCAGATTTCAAACCATACAGGCACATCTTCCAACATCACCCAACCAACCACGCCCGACCCCATTCGTAATTGCTTGGGCCAAACTTGTTCATCTTTTTCTAATTTTGGCGTAATTAAAAGTCGATATTCACCTTTGCCATTGTCAATTCTATCAATCACTTTTACGATTCCTCCAAATGTCCCCACCGTTGCCGAGGGCCAACCCGAAAATACCAAAGAAGGCCAACCTTCAAATTGCAATCTAACCTCACGTCCAGGTTCAATCAAAGGTACGTCCATTGCTCTCACGGTCATTTCAATCGCCATTTCAGGGGCAAAAGGTTGCAAAGTCGCAATGGATTCACCTTCTTTAATGGTCTCACCCAGACCCATTTTCAAGGCTTTTACAATGTAGCCTTCTTGCGGTGCTCTCACAAAATATTGTCCTCTGCGGATGTCCACATTTGTTATTTTATTTTGCAATTGCGATAATTCATATTCCCCCGTTGCCAAGGAAGAAAACGCTGAACTTCGGTCGGATTGAGCTTTAGCAATTTTTTCGGCATACTCTGCATCAATCGAACTTAACTCGATTCGGGCATTGATTAATTCTTGTCTGGAAATTGATAATTTATTCTGATTTGAAACCAATTTGGCTCTCACTTCCTGATACTTCAAGCGTCTTGATTCCACTTCACTCAATGACACTAAACCGCCATTATTGAATTGTTCTTCACCACGGTCGAGACGGGTTTTGGCAATATTTACTTGAACCTGTTCTGCTAAAACATCTGTGCTATCTGCCGTTACTTTTGCATATCCTTGCTTGACTTTATTTCGTGCTTTTTGTAAACTAAATTTATTGTTTTCTTGTAATGCAACTATCTGATTATCAAGAGATTGAATCTTTAGTTGATAACTTTTTATGGCATCCTGTTTTGCTAATAATTGTTCTTGCAAACGTTGTGGATATCGAGGATCGAAATATTCATCTTTCATCTCTGAAATCACCATTAAAGTATCTCCTTTCTTCACTAAATCTCCTTCCCGAACGAGCCATTTCTCTATTTTCCCAGAGATAATATTTTGAATATTTTGAGGTCTATCGCCAGGAGTAAGTGCTGATACTTCCCCTTTACCATTCACGTTTTGTTGCCACGGTAAAAACAAAATCAACAGCAAAACGATGAGTATTGCTAAAATCCACCGAGTCAATATCACAGCAGAACGGGGCGTATGTAAGGTTTTGAGTGAGTGCAAATCAAAATTTTGACTGATTTCCTTAGCTACACTTTGGTTTGATATGTTTAGCATAATTTCGTTATTCGATGTTCGGTTTTCGTTGTTCGATGTTAGGATTTCGCTTTCGGGTTTTCATTGTTCGATTTTCGTAAAAACATACATCTAAAACCGAACATCAAACATCGAAAATCAGTCCACAACTTCCTGAAAATCAGGATTTTTGATTAATTCTTTATAACTTCCATCCATCACGATTACGCCCTCATTTAAAACAACTACACGGTCACAAGCTGCCATAATCATAGGGTCATTTGAGATGGTTAAAAGCGTCCACGGGTTTGATTTATCCGTTAAAAAAGCAATGGCACTCATGCGTTCTGATTTGTGTAATTCTTTATAAATATCATTAATCATCAACAATTTTGGTTTTTCAACTACGCAACGGGCCACCGAAATTTTTGCGATAAAACTTTCTGAAAAACGCTTCCCACCCGCAATCATCTGCGAACTCAGTCCTTCGTCGAGTTCTCCGATGTTTTCGTTCATGTGCAGGTTTTTTAATGCCCACTGCACGTCTGATAGGGTAATTCCTGCTCTTCCCATCACGATATTGTCCAACATAGTTCCGTCAAAAATCAAATCAGTAGCCAAATTTCGTTCAATTGCATCTCTAATAGAATTTAATTCTACATCCCTGATTGATAGGTCATTATAAGAAATAGAGCCTTCAAAATCGGTGAAAATTGCTGATAAAATTTTCAATAAAGTTTCTTTTCCCGAACCATTAGTTCCTGTAATACAAACGCTTTCATTAGGTTTTACTTCGAGATTCAAATTATTCAAAACTAATTTGTTTCCATCGGCATAACGATAACACAAGTTCTTGATTTTAATGTCTAAACCATGATTTTGTTCATGAAAATTTACTTGCATTCCTTTACTTCTTTCCAAAGGTAAATCCGTTACATGGCCCATTTTTTCAATGGCTGTCAATAAATCAAAGACGGTTTCAGTTCCAGAAATAAGTTTTTCTACGGAATTAACAACCAATACAATGATGATTTCTGAAGCCACAAATTGTCCTAACGAAATTTGTCGGTCAATG
>JAYVIV010000239.1:0-15890 GCA_043769985.1 Arcicella sp. | reverse complement strand
TGTTATGTCCTCGACTCTCTGCGACTTTCTCGATAACTTTACCCATTTTGCCGTAGCCGAGTAATACTATGTTCATGTTTTTATTTTTAGGTATGAGGTAGTAGGTATGAGGTAAAAGGAATAAGGTTGAAACTAATGTGAAAAAGATAGAATAGAATGTGGTACTTTAATTTGCTCATTATCTATTTTTACTAATTACGTTATACTTCATACCTACTACCTTATACCTATTTTATCGTTAAAATTAATTTTGCTCCGAAAACGGGTTCCATGATTTCAGGGCTACTAAATGATGGTTGTATTTTTAAGGATATATCATCCGTCATATCGAATGTTTTTAAATGTGCTGTGACGTTTGCATCAATGATATTTGCTGCCCAAACGGCAAATAAAATTAGATATGAACCATCTCGGTTTTTTCTGTAACCTGCCACAATGTTATTTAATTGGTCTTGGTTGTATTCTCTAACTATATTCAAATCATCATATAATGGAGTTTTGAAAGTTGTAGAAGGATTAGCAACTCCACCAACATAAGTTTCACCTAATTTTCCTTTGTAGTAATGATAACGAACGTCATTACGAGCTATAAAATATATGTTAACTGCAAAAGCACCAGCAACCAAAGGCAATTTCCAAATTTGACGATTATAAACTTGTCCCCAACCTGGCACCATCAAAGAACGTAAAGTGGCAGTTCTCGGAATAATTTTATAGAACTTTTTTAATGAATCTTCCTTACTATAAATCCTTATTTTTTTACCAATATTAACAATTTTAGTAGTGTCAATCCTGATAACTTGTCCGTGAATATTCGTAATGAAAGTTATTAAAAAGAGTAAAAACAATAATTTTTTCATCTAAATTTTTTAAAAATCAAACGTGGAATTTCGATTTTTGGTGTTCGATGTTCGATGTTTGTACTTCTAAAATTCAATTTTCGTTGTTTGATGTTTGTTCTCCGAACATCGAAAATCGAATACCAAACATCGAAAATTACGCCTTTATCGCCAATAAAATCTTATCCAAATCCGCTTGGGATGTAAATGGAATTTTGATTTCTCCTTTGCCTTTTTCGTCCGCTTTCACAACCACTTTTGCACCAAAATAGGCTTGTAAACGGAATTGCAAACTTCTGATTTCTTGCTTAATTCCTCCACCAATGGCTTTTTTAGCTGAATTCACTAAATTGGAATCCGCTAAATCTCTAACGGCTTCTTCAACTTTACGAACAGACCAATCATCGGCAATAATCTTTTTGAAAATTTCTAATTGCTGTTCTCGGTCAGTAATATTGATGATAGCACGAGCGTGTCCCATCGAAATTTTCATATCTCGCAAAGCCACTTGAATTACGTCTGGCAGTTTCAATAAACGGATATAATTATTAACCGTCGTACGATTTTTACCTACTCTATCACCTAATTCTTCCTGTTTCAATGAACATTCCGTAATCAAACGTTGGTATGAGAGGGCAATTTCAATTGAGTTCAGGTTTTCACGTTGAATATTCTCAATTAATGCCATCTCAAGCATCTGTTGGTCATTTGCCGTTCTCACATACGCTGGAATACTTGTAAGTCCAGCTCGTTTTGAGGCTTGCAAACGACGCTCTCCTGAGATTAATTGAAATTTATTCTGACCAATCTGACGAACTGTAATGGGCTGAATAATTCCTTGTACTTTGATGGAGTCAGCCAATTCATTCAATGCCTCCTCGTCGAAATGAGTTCGAGGTTGATAGGGATTAGTTTCAATTAAATCCAACGCAATTTCATTCATCGAACTAATTTGTTCCATGCGTGAGGGGCGTTCCATCGGGGGTACAGGAACACGAGGCTGAACATTATTTACTTCATCGGAATCTTGGAGTAAAGCACCCAAGCCTCTCCCCAATCCGACACGTTTTTTCATTACTGGAATTTCTACTTTACTCATCTTATTTTTAGGTATGAGACTTTTTAGGTATGAGGTATGAGGTCGTAGGTATGATATTGAAGTGTTAATTACTTCATACCTACGACCTTATACCTCATATCTAAAAAACCTACTCTTGTGTTACATATCCATTTTTTGCCAAAACTTCACGGGCGAGGTTCAGGTAACTGATTGCACCTTTACTTTCAGAATCGTGGGCAATGGCGGGAACGCCAAAACTTGGAGATTCAGAAAGACGAATGTTTCGGGGAATGATTGTATTGAAAACCATATTATGAAAATGGGCGGTTACTTCTGCCACCACTTGATTGGAAAGTCGAACCCTCAAATCATACATCGTTAATAAAATTCCTTCGATGGCTAAGTTTGTATTCAAACGTGATTGAATAATTTTCACGGTATTCAATAACTTACCCAAACCCTCAAGGGCAAAATATTCACATTGCACCGGGATAATAATTGAATCTGCCGCAGTGAGGGCATTAATCGTAATTAAGCCCAGAGATGGCGAACAATCAACAATAATAAAATCGTAATTATCCCTTATGGGTTTCAACGATTCTTTCATTTTCTGCTCACGGTCTTTCAGATTAATCATCTCAATTTCGGCACCCACCAAGTCAATATGCGAAGGAATGATGTGCAAATACGGCAAATCAGTGGCGATAATGATGTCTTGAGCCAGTACACCATCAACCATACACTCATAGATAGAATTCTCTATTCCTTTCGGATTAAATCCTAAACCTGAGGTGGAATTTGCTTGTGGATCAGCATCCACGATAAGTGTCCTAAACTCTAAAGCAGCCAAACTTGCCGCTAAATTGATGGTAGTTGTGGTTTTTCCTACGCCTCCTTTTTGGTTGGCTATGGCAATTATTTTACCCATTTTAAGTTTTTTCTGATTCTCAACTCCAAATATCCATCATTCCATCCACATAAACAAAAATGTGTTCCACAAAATGTTTCACGTTTTTTAAATTTGTAATTGGTGATTTTATGATTTAGTAATTATTATACCCTGAATTAACTTGATCAACTTTTGATTCAAAAAAACATTTTATTGGTTTAAGTCAATGATTTCAAGTCTTTTGGCGAAATATTCTAAAAATAATACAAATTAATATTTGCAAAAAAATTTTAATAAAATCAACAAAATTGTTTCCAAGATTGATTCACATTAATTTAGCACGATTTTGGAGTATCAAAAAATAACCTTTTCATCATAAACATTCATTTTTTCTTAACACAAAAATTATGTCATCAACATCCACTGAATCCGAAGTTATTAAATCAGACAAGTATCCTGCTGCCATACCCTATATTATTGGTAATGAAGCAGCTGAACGTTTTAGTTTCTATGGAATGAAATCCATATTGGTCACTTTTTTAGCGGCTCAATTTTTCAATCCATCACATAATCCACTATTTCAAACCTTAGCAGAACTCAAAGCAAGCGAACAGGTACACTTTTTTGTAGCCTTAGCCTACACAATGCCTATGGTTGGTGCAATAATGGCAGACTGGTTTTTTGGAAAATTTAGAGTTATCCTTTATGTTTCTATTATTTATTGCATTGGTCATGGTTTTTTGGCACTTTTTGATGAAAGTATCTCTGGTTTTACATGGGGATTAATTTTAATTGGAGTCGGTGCGGGAGGTATAAAATCTTGTGTTTCTGCAAACGTAGGAGATCAATTTGACAAATCTAATGAACACTTAATGTCAAAAGTTTACGGATGGTTTTATTTTGCAATAAATGCAGGTGCTTTTGTTTCAATTTACCTTATCCCAAAATTATATCATGAAGTAAGTGCTTCTGTTGCTTTTGGATTACCAGGAATTTTAATGGCAATTGCAACGCTTATTTTCTGGTTGGGTCGAAGAAAGTATGTAAATAAAAAACCCTCTGGTGTGAATAGGACAAACTTTGTGTTTGTTTCTTTTTATTCTTTAATAAATCTTTCAAAAAAGAAAAAAGGGGAACACTGGTTAGATATTGCTAAAAATGCAAGAATAGAGGAAAAAGATAATGTAGAGAAATTACGTTTTGATTCGACAAGAGTTGAAGGAATTAAAGCCGTTTATCGAGTTCTTAGTGTTTTTCTTTTTATTCCTATTTTTTGGGGAATGTGGGATATGAATCAAATAGAGTGGATTCAACAATCTCAGAAAATGGACTTAAATTTATTAGGAATTGAAATATTACCAGAACAAATGGCAAATGCAAACTCTATTTTCCTTTTACTTTTTTTGCCCACTCTAACCTATTTCATTTATCCTTTTCTTGATAAATTAGGTTTCAAACCAACGCTTCTTAAAAGATTTGGTTACGGTTTGTTTATTACTGCATTATCTTTTGTGGTTATTGCCTTGATTCAAAATAACATTGATGGCGGTGGTCGTCCATCTGGATGGTGGCAAATTTTAGCTTACGCACTTTTGAGTTTTGGCGAAGCAATGGTTTCTCCTACGGGACTTGAATACGCTTACACTCGCTCTCCTATTTCAATGAAAAGTACCATGACGGCTATTTGGCTCCTGATGGTTGCAATAGGCAATATTTTCGCTGGATATATTAACTCCTTAATGCTAAGCAATAAGGGGTTAGCTGAACTATTAAAAGGAGCAAACTACTATTGGTTCTACGTAATTTTAATGTTAGTTAATGTATTTTTCTTTATTCTTGTTTCAAGAAAATTGCAAGAAAGAGTTTATGTAGGAGATGAAGTGTGACCTAAAAGTAATGGCAACTAAAAAAGCTCGTCAGAATAATTTCTAACGAGCTTTTTTGATTTTGAATCGAACATCGAATGACAAATGTCGAACATCTAAAATTAAGCGTCTTTCTTAATATAAGATTTATTACCGTTTGGATTGATGTAATAACGACCTCCACGTGGACCTTCGTAGATTGTACGACCTTTGTCATCTTTGCCAATAATTTTATCAGCACCTGCGGCAGCTTTTTCAGTTGTTTTGTCGGCTTTTTTTACGGTTTTTATTGCTGGTTCAGGTCTAACCGTTGGGTTTTTATCCGCAACTTTTTTTGCATCAGTTGTTTTAGCATCAACCATTTTCTCCGCTTTTTTTGCCTCTCTCTCGGCTTTTCTTGCAGCCTTCTCCTCCTCAGTCATTTTGCCCTTTTTGTCGGCTTTCGTTGCATCAACTGGCACCACTTTCACGCCATCTTTGGCAGTTTTTGCCGCCTCTTTTTTAGCATTTTTTACTGTCTTTTCAGCATCTTTTGTCACTTTATCTGCACCTTTTGCTTTTGCATCAACTTTTGCTTCCTTTGTTTCTTTTGCGTCTTTTGTTTTTTTCTTAGCTTCTTTATCAGCGTCCTTTATCGCTTTTACAGCATCTTTTTCTGCTTTCTTGGTCGCCTTTTCAGCATCTTTTGCTACTTTTTCAGCATCGGTTGCTTTGGCTTTTTTCTCTTTTTTAGGTTTCTCCTCCTGAGCTTTCACAGTAGGATTTATTACGAACAAACCACAAAGTAATACGGAGAGGATAATGATTTTTTTCATGACTTTTGTTAATTTAAAAATTAGTTAATTGTAAAAAGTGTTGGTAAAAAGCCTAATAATGGTTGGTTATTTATGATAAAAAACCTTACGCTTCACTTCTGACCGTAAATATTTGAATAGTAACTGAAATTCCAAAGAAAAATCATCGTTATTAATTAAAATTGGTTGTTTTAAGGCGAAATTTCGTTTCATTTGATCATTAATCGTTAAATTTGTTAAAACTAACCACTAAAACGTTCCAAATAACTTCCCAACTATCGTGAAAAAAATTATCTCTTTCTTTAGCATATTTTTCATAAACTGTTCCCTCACTTTTTCCCAAAATTTCACTTTTGTATCTGGAAAAATCATTGACTCAAATTCCAAAAAACCAGTCTCGGGTGTCTATGTAGGAATCCCAGCAAAGGGTGCAAGCACATCAGCAATTGGTGTGATAACCAATGAGTCAGGAGAGTTCATATTGAAATATCCAATCCTATTACAGAATACTGGAACTTTGATTGTTACAAAAATAAATTTTAAGAATATTCGCAAAAATTTATCAGAGTTTAAAGATAAAAAAGATTCCCTAACTTTTGAATTAACGGCGGTTGAAAGCAAAATTATTGAAGCAAGAGATGGAAGAAAAACAATGGATTATGTAGTTTCGAGATTGGAGAAAAATTATAACGTGAATCCCTATTTCTTACAAGGTTTTTACCGAGAGTCGTTATTTTTAGATTCAGCTTTTGTAAAAATATCTGAGGGCATTTTAAAGGTTGAAAAATACCCATTTCCAGATAAAGGAAATTTGGGAGAAGTAGCAAAATTATTGAAAGGGAGAAGCTATGAAAAAACCGAAGGAAAAGAGGTTTGGGAAAATCTACAATTTGGTAATGGTGCTGACTTAGTAAGCCGAACGTTGGAAACAAAAACGCCTGATTTTTTGGATAAATCAACGTTAAAAAACTACAAATATCAAGTAGAATCAAACCTTCAAGAATATGACGAAATGCCCGTTTTTAATATTAGTTTTTCCCCAATTGACAAAAAATTAAAAGGAGCAAAAATTGGTAAAATACAGGTAGATACGCTTACAATGGGAGTTCTAAATTACGAATTTGAATTTACACCCGAGGGCTTGAAGGATGTGATGGGTGGTTCTGCTTTTGGAGGAAATAAAGACGCTAAAGTTAAAAATTTCAAAGTAATCCAAAGTTACCATGCCGCCCTAAATAACTATTATTTACACGAATCAATTTTAATAATAGAAGCAATCATCAAGCAAGACAAAGTAGAAATCCCTGCCAGATTAACCCTGAATTTTTTCCCAACGGAAGCAAATTCTCGCATAGGGTTAGCCATAAAAGACAATGAAATCTTGGAAAATACCACCTTCCCAACGGGTGGAAAGAAATACGATGATAGTTTTTGGGGAAATTTTAATTTTATTAAACCTACCGATGATTTAAAACAAATCATAAAATAAGCATGGAAAAACACTTACAGAGTTCAGATTTTTTAAGGGATGTAGTTATTGGGATGGCTGATGGTCTGACGGTTCCATTTGCGCTGGCGGCGGGTTTATCGGGGGCAGTTAGTAATACTGACATAATTACAACCGCAGGAATTGCAGAAATTGTTGCAGGTTCAATTGCGATGGGATTGGGCGGATATTTAGCTGGACAAACCGAAGTTGAACATTATGATGCGGAATTGAAACGTGAATATGAAGAAGTTGAGCGAGTGCCAGAAACCGAAAAAGAAGAAGTAAAAGAAATATTTGCGACTTACGGATTAGACGAAAATGCTCAAAATATAGTCGTGGAAGCACTTTCTAAGGACAAAGATAAATGGGTGGACTTTATGATGAAATTTGAATTGGGTTTGGAAAAGCCAGATATTAACCGAGCCAGAGACTCAGGTTTAACCATTGGAATTTCATATATCATCGGGGGAATCATTCCGCTTTCACCTTATTTTTTTAATAAAGATGCTCATGTTGCTTTAAATTATTCCGTTATTGTTACCTTAATAACACTGTTTATTTTTGGGTATTTTAAGAGTAAAGTAACCGATCAAAACCCCATAACTGGAGCTTTTAAAGTGATGTTGATTGGAGCCTTGGCGGCTGGGGCTGCGTTTTATGTGGCAAAATTGTTTAATTAAAATTTACAAATATGATTACAAAATCAACATTAAAGGACGTTTCGGCTTTAAATAATTTAGTTAATTCAGCCTACAGAGGGGAATTTTCAAAAAAAGGGTGGACTTCCGAAGCCGATTTATTAGAAGGTATAAGAATTACCGAAGAAGATTTAACTGATACAATCCAAAAAACGGATACAACCATTTTGAAATATACTGACAATCAAGAGATTATCGCTTGTATGATGCTGGTGGAAAAAACGGATAAACTGTATTTGGGAATGTTAACGGTTTCGCCCGAACTGCAAGGTGGAGGCATTGGAAAGCAATTATTGAGAGAAGCCGAAAGTATTGCCCAAGAAAAAGGGCTTTCTAAAATTGGAATAACCGTAATCTCAGTTCGTCAAGAATTGATTGATTGGTATAAACGCCATGGCTATGTGGATACGGGCGAGCGTGAACCTTTCTTGGTGAATTATCATCAAGGCGACCCTAAACAAGATTTGGAATTTATTGTGATGGAGAAGGAGATTAGAGATTAGAGATTAGAGATTAGAGATTAGAGATTAAAACAATTGCAAAAGTGTCAATTCGAGTTCCTTGAATTGACACTTTTTTTATTTCGAAAATTATATTTTATGATAAAGCAAATTTTATAGCACTTGTCAAACTTAAAACAGTTACAAATGAGAAAAAATAAAGTATAAATAAAATTACTGATTTGAATAAAGTTTTAAGAATTCCTTGTCTGTAAACAGTTTTTAAAGAAATAATAAAATAAACAAAAAAGCTGATTAAAGTTATTGTAGCAGCTTGTTTTCCAAAACCAAGTAAAATTCCTCCTCCTACAAAAATCATTAAAAATAAGAAGAAAACAGCATGAATATGAATTGAGAAAATTAGGTGTTCATAATAATATCTTGTATGCCCAAAAAATACGTGAGGCACGTGGCGATACTTTCTTGTTTTTCTAAAACGAACTAAATACAAAATCCAATCCCACAGATAAAGTATCAATCGAAATGGGTATGAAAAGATACTGTGAGTACGTTTACTATAAATTATTTTTAAAAGTAATGCTACTATGGGCATTAAAATGAACATCATTAAGGAAAATACATTTAAGAATATCTGAGCAATTTCTACAGAGGCTTTTTGTCCATCTTCACTAAAAGCTAATTGAAAATAACTAACATTTCTTGCGAAGCCTCTTTCTAAAAATTTAATACCAAGCATATTTACTAACGCATCCTTATCAAGCAAACTATCTAATTCAGAATTCGACATTTTCTGAACTTTTTTATAAAATGCTTTATTTTTAAGGCTTCCATTGCTCCCTTTAATCGTAATGATAGTGTCTTCATCATAGTTTATTTTAATTGAAGCATTATTTTTTAGAGCATAAAGATTAAGTGAATATTGTAGTTGACGTTTTTTACCAATTTTTTCTGTGAAATAAGTTCTCATCTCAGGGGTAATTTCAACAAACTCTTCTGTATTGACTGTATCAGCAATAATCTGTTTTTGTATATCAATTAAGCGTAAACGCTGTTTTTCTTCTGAAATATTATAGATTAATTTTCTTAAAGTATCACTTTCCTGAACGTTCATCTCATCTAAAATCTCATCTATTGAAACAGATGTAACATTTAGAAATTCATCTGTTTTCTTTTTAACTTTTTTAAGATTTTTTAAGTTATAATTAACTTGCTCAACATCTTCTTTTGCCTTAAATAAACCAGTTGTATCACTTTTTTTCTTAATATTTACAACTTTTTCTTGGGCAATAGCCAATTCCTTTTCAAGTTCTTCTTTTGCTTTATAAGGAGTATTTACTTTCACAAGTCCTCCAAAATATTCACCATCAACTTTTTCTTCTGTCAAAAAATTACTGTCTTGTAATAAGACATTTACCCAGTTTCCTAACCCCAAAAAGAAAACAAAAGCAATCAAAAAATAAAGCCTCACAGGTGGAACATACCGCCCTCTCCTACCTTCCAAAAAATCCTTTGTAATCTTTCCAGGCGAAGTAAATATTGCCCGCATGGTATTATAAAATTTTGTGTCAAAATGCGTAAAGCCTTCAAATACTTCAAAAGCTAAATGCCCAATCGGAACTTTTAAATCATGATTTTCTTGCCCACAATGAGGACAAAAGTTATTATCCAAACTTAGAATAGTATGGCAATTATGGCAAATTTCTACTTTACGACGCTTTTTGTGGATAGACATTTTTTAATTGTGAGTTATGAGTATTGAGTGAAAATACTAACAAAAAAGGAGAAAACCTTTCGATTTTCTCCTTTTGAAATAAAATAATCTTAAATTTTATTCTGGCGAACCATCATCTTCGATATTTGGCTCAGTCGTATCTAAAAGTGCATTTTCATCACTCTTTATTTTATCTTTAATTCGTTGTTCCAAAATCTCTAATAATTCGTGATTGTCTTTCAACATATCTTTGACTCCATCACGTCCTTGACCTAAACGCTCAGTTCCGAAGCTAAACCATGAACCTGATTTTTTCACGATTTCCATATCAACCGCTAAGTCTAATACTTCGCCAGCTTTTGAAATTCCTTCGCCGTACATGATGTCAAATTCAACCACTCTGAAAGGAGGAGCAACTTTATTCTTCACGACTTTCACACGAGTACGATTACCAATAACGTGGTCAGCATCTTTAATTTGACCTATACGACGAATATCCAAACGCACCGAAGCGTAGAATTTCAAGGCATTTCCACCCGTTGTTGTCTCTGGCGAACCAAACATTACCCCAATCTTATCACGCAACTGGTTGATAAAAATACAACAACACCCAGTTCTGTTAATTACACCTGTCAATTTACGAAGTGCCTGAGACATCAAACGAGCCTGAAGACCCATTTTAGAATCACCCATGTCGCCTTCTAATTCCGCTTTTGGAACGAGAGCAGCCACTGAGTCAATTACGATAATATCAATCGCACCTGATGAAATTAACTGTTCTGCAATTTCCAGTGCCTGCTCACCATTGTCTGGCTGAGAGATTAGCAATTGACTTGTATCAATTCCTAATTTTTCAGCGTAAGACTTATCAAAAGCGTGTTCTGCATCAATAAAAGCTGCCAAACCTCCTGCTTTTTGTGCCTCAGCAATCATGTGCATCGTCAAAGTTGTTTTACCAGACGATTCTGGTCCATAGACTTCCACCACACGCCCACGAGGAACACCCCCAACTCCTAATGCCAAATCAAGTCCTAATGAGCCTGTAGAAATCACAGGAACGTCCATTACCTTTGTATCAGACAAACGCATAACGGTACCTTTTCCGTAGGCTTTATCTAATTTTTCCAGCGTTGTTTGTAATGCTTTAAGTTTTTCATTAGCAGGATTAGCTGCTTCCGCTTGTTGCTTTGCCATATTTAATTTTAAAGTTTCTAAAAAATATTAAGGGTGAATTTACAAGAATTTCAACAAATAAAAGTATTTTGCCGTGAAATGTTAAATCGAAAATTAGAAATACTGCTGATTGGATTGTCATTGTTGTCCTTTGAATTGAAGGCACAATTGAACAATACTTCCTTGGAAACTTTCCAACATATAGACTCCACAAAGTCAAAACAATTGTCCTTTCAATTCGAGAGTTTCTCGTATTTAAAGAACAATGAATACTTCCTAAAAGTTGCAGATGGATATACACTGTTTGGGAATATTTTTGCCCCAAAAATCATCTTTCAACCAGCTACAAATGTACAAATTGAGGCAGGCATTTTCGGACGAAAAGATTTCGGAAATACTTCATTTACAAGCGTTCAGCCTACATTTAGCATAAAAATTCAAAAAGATTCTTCCCAATTTTTATTTGGGAATTTAGAGGGGCATCTTAACCACCAATTAATCGAACCTTTATTGAATTTTGAGCGGGTAATTTTGAACCGTCAAGAGACTGGAATTCAATATACAAAGCGTCTGAAAAATACTTTTTTTGATGCTTGGATTGATTGGCAAAAGATGATTTACAACGGCTCAGAATTTAAGGAAGAATTCATCGCAGGATTCTCATGGAATAAGAAATTATATAATAGTTCCAGATTTAGTTTTTCCATTCCAGCACAATTAACTTTTCAGCACAGCGGCGGACAAATAACCAAAGATACAGGACAAGTAGTCACGAATATTAATACCGCCATCGGTATTGAGGCAGAATGGAAATTGAAAGGTTTCTTCCAGAAAATAAGGCTTCAGAATTATTTCGTAGGTTACCGTCAAAATTCAAATTATCACTTGTTTTTCCCTAATGGTTCAGGAGCGTATTTAAACCTTACAGCAGAAACAAAATTTATGAATTTAATAGTTAGCTATTGGAATTCTACAGGTTTTCAATCAGACGCTGGAGGTGATTTGTACCAATCCGTTGGGCGGACTTTCAGGCATGGAAATATTGTTGAAAAATATCGCAATATCTTGATAGTCAGAGCAATGAAAGATTACAAAATTCTTGATAATTTATACTTAACCATTCGATTTGAGCCTTATTACGATTTTAATAATAATGGTTTTGAACATTCTGAGAGCTTATTTTTGAGTTATCGGCAGCGGTTCGGATTGGGGAAAAATAAATAATTCATGGCATGACTTAAAGTCATGCCATGAATGAACATTAAGTTATTTGTTATTAAAAATAATACTGAGATTTCTAATAACATTTAACCCATAACTATTTTCTACAAAATGAACCTTGTTGAAAGAAAGTTAGACTCTTGATTTTCAACGATTTGATTCACAATTGCTTTATTCTCTGCCGTATCTTTTGTGGCTACAACCGTTCTGATTGAGAACGAACGCAAGGCTGCGGTTACAGAAAGCGTTCCTTCAGCAGAATCCTTACGACCTGTGAATGGGAAGGTATCTGGTCCACGTTGACATTGCGAATTGATATTTACCCTCGAAACCTGATTAACAGCCACATCCATCAAATCCGAAATCTGATTCACGTCTTTACTGAAAATTGACACCTGTTGCCCATGAGACGACTCAATCAAATATTCGATGGGTTCTTTAATATGTGAAAAAGAAATCACTGGTACTACAGGTCCAAACTGCTCTTCATCCCAAATTTTCATTTCTTTACTCACTGGATAAAGCAAGGCAGGATAAACGAACGAATTGAAAGTTTCTCCGCCATTTTCATTCATCACACTTGCTCCGTGAGCCTTTGCATCAGCAATTAATTCTTTCAAATAATTGGGTTTATTAGGTTCTGGAAGTGGCGTAATGTTCACGCCTTTATCCCACATCATGCCTAATTTTAACTTACCAATTTCCTCTGCCATACGTGCGTTAAACTTATCTACCAATGATTTGTGTACCCACATTACCTTCAAGGCTGTACATCTTTGACCATTAAATGATAATGAACCCAACATACATTCTTTCACTGCCAATTCTAAATCTGCACTTTGGGTTACGATGGCAGCATTCTTAGCATCAAGACCCAAGATTGCACGTAAACGATTTACTTTTGGATGCAGTTTTTTTAATTGATCTGCCACTTTTGAAGAGCCAATTAACGTTAAAACATCTATTTTACCCGATTCCATCATTTGTGGAATCACAGTATTTCCACGGCCATAAACGGTATTTATCACACCCGCTGGAAATGATGTTCTAAATGCCTCCAACAAAGGATAATGCAATAAAGTGCCGTGTTTTGGTGGTTTGAAACATACCACATTTCCCATTATTAGGGCAGGAATTAGGGTCGTAAATGTCTCATTCAGTGGATAATTAAAAGGTCCCATACACAACACAACACCCAAAGGCGAACGACGAACTTGCCCAATTATTCCTTCCTCAATCATAAATCTCGAAGAATTACGATCAATGTCTTTCAAGGCACCGATGGTATCGTAGATATATTGAACGGTACGATCAAACTCTTTACGAGAATCGCCCAAAGATTTTCCAATTTCCCACATCAGAAGTGTCACCACTTCATCACGTTTAGCAATCATTTTCTGAGTAAATTTCTCAACTGCGTCAATTCTTTGAGATACCGACATCATTGGCCATTCGCCACGACCGTTGTTGAATGCCTTAACTGCTGCATCCAAAACTTCCATCGCATCGGCAGGGTCAGTGATTGGATATGAACCGATACGCTTTTGTTCAAGTCCATTGGCTGTTTTCACGTATACGGGTGACCACACATCTTGGGTTTTGCCACCCCAAGCACGCATTTCACCATTGACCAAATACTCTCGTTGCTCAATGGGTTCAGTAAGGTTATATTCCGCTGGAATTTGTTCTTCGGTTGGGAATAATTTTTCTAATTCAGATACATTCATTTTAAAATTCTGTTGGGAAAGAAATGGTACATTATCACAACAAAGTTCTGCTGAAAGAGTTTTGAATTGGATAATTTAAAGATATATATTTGATAAATTAAAACTTAAATTGGAATAATTATAATTTTAAATATTTAGTAAGTAATTAAAAAGAGATAAAAATTATTTTTTTTTCAGATAAAGCAGTCATTTTATCGTTTAAAAAACCATTTTTTTTGAAATATTTTATTAAAGAAATTGATTATATACTGCTAATAATGTAAATTTCGATAAATAAATTATTAGCAGTATTTTACCAAATTATAAAATGGTTTCATCCATCACCAATGGTGTAAAGATAAGTGTCCAAACAGAATTTCAGCCCGAATATTCAAATCCATTTCAGGCACATTTTGTGTTTTCTTATCATGTAAGAATTCAAAATGAAAGTGATTTCACGGTGAGACTTTTGCGTCGTCATTGGTATATTTATGACGCTAACGGGCAAATACGTGAAGTAGAAGGAGAAGGAGTGGTGGGACAACAGCCGACGCTCGAACCTGGTCAGAGTTATGAGTATTCTTCGGGGTGCAATCTAAATGCCTCAATGGGCAAAATGGCAGGCAGTTACAGAATGGAGCGTATTTATGATGGAAAAAATTTCAATGTAATTATTCCAGATTTTAACTTAATTGCTCCATTTCGATTGAATTAATTTTGTTCGATGCTCGCTAAATAATCGTACAAAAAATCCAGATACTCCAAACATAGAAAAACGAAAATCAAAATTTAATGATAAAATATTACATCCAATTTCTCCTTGCCTCCAAAAACGAACATTCTCTTCACTCTCCTTTTGTTTTTGAACTTTATACCAAAATTATTCAAGCGAAAACTACGTTTCCTGTATTTGAGCAAATTGAGCTTTTACGCAAGAATCTCCTTATGAATAGTGACATCATTGAAATTACTGACTTTGGGGCAGGGTCAAGGATTTATAAAACTAATCAAAGAAAAATTAGTCAAATTGCTAAAAGTGCAGAAAAGAACCCTAAGTTCGGCAAGTTACTTTTCAGACTCATTCACTATTTTAAACCTAAAACAATTTTTGATTTAGGAACTTCATTAGGCATCACAACCATCTATGAATCAAAGGCTTATGACAATTCAAAAATATTTACTTTTGAGGGATGTCCTGCAACCGCAAAAATTGCAAAGCAAAACTTTGAAAAATTAGATTGTAATAATATTTCGTTGATTGTTGGGAATATTGATGAGACTTTACCAGCGGCATTATCCAAAATTAATCAACTTGATTTCGCCTTTTTTGATGCAAACCATCGTTACGAACCGACCATAAGGTATTTTGAAATGTGCTTAGCAAAAGCAAAAGAAGAGTCTATTTTTGTGTTTGATGACATTCATTGGTCAAACGAAATGCACGAAGCCTGGCAGTATATCCGAAACCATAAAGAAGTCATGATTTCGATTGATTTATTTTATGTAGGATTAGTCTTTTTTAGAAAGAATCAACCAAAACAGGATTTTGTACTTCGGTTTTGAGAAAGGAGAAAAGAAAAAATGGAGACAGGAGGAAGGGGGAAAACCTACTAACCGTTTCTCCATTCCTTCTGCCTCCTTTTCCCTGTCTCCTTTATTTTACAATCACTCCAGTAGCCACAAAACCAATGGCTTTTTCAGGCTGAGTAATTTTTGCAATTTCTTCTTTACTCTTACCACCATCTTCTGCATAATGCTTCAACATTGCCACAGACGTTGTTTTAACTTTCGCAACGCCTTCAAAAACCACTGTTTTGCCAGCAATATCTTTTGGAACAAAGAAACCATAATCTTTGAAAGTTACTCTCATAGTCTGACCGTCGGTAGTTTTCACTTTCATCCAACAGCCCGCAGCCTTGCAAACGGACTCAACAACGCCCGTAACTTTGGCAGGCATTTCTACTTTACTTTCCAACTTTGTTGC
>JAYVIV010000238.1:0-26769 GCA_043769985.1 Arcicella sp. | reverse complement strand
CCAATGGTTTTCTTCAAATTTTCTTCCAATAAAATCACCAAACCAACCATGATCAATACTTAATGGATTTACACTAAAAACAAAGCCCGTTGAAAGTATGGCTAATAAACCAATGGGTAATTTCATTTTCCATGTGCCTTCGTGAATAGAATTTATATCAACTTTTTCATTCCTAAATTCTCCAAAAAATATCATCCAAATTTGGCGAGTCATGTAAAAGGCGGTTAGGATTATTCCCAACAAGATTGAGCAACTAATAATTATAGAATATATATATGTGTCTTCTCCGTGATTAGATAGAAACCATCCATTCAAAATTGCATCTTTCGATAAAAACCCTGAAAATAAAGGCAGTCCCATCAAAGCCATTGAGCAAACTAAATAACACACAAAAGTAAAAGGCATTTTCTTTCTTAAACCTCCCATCAAACGCATATCTTGGGCATCAAAATCACTATCACCCCTATCCCCAACCCTTTCCCCTTGATGGGAAAGGGGGTTTTCTGCGTGATGCAAAGCGTGAATAATTGCCCCTGCACAAAGAAATAAGCCTGCCTTGAAAAAAGCGTGCGTTAATAAATGAAAAGTAGATGCTTCTGAACCTAATCCAACGACCATTAAACCTAATTGCGAGACGGTAGAATACGCCAAAGTTTTCTTAATGTCAGTTTGAAAAATAGCATAAATTGAACCGAGAATCATGGTAGTTGCTCCTATTCCTGCAATAATTGCTATTGTCGTTTCATCAAACATTGGCGAAACCCGAATCAATAAATAAATCCCCGCAACTACCATCGTAGCTGCGTGTATGAGGGCGGACACAGGCGTGGGTCCTTCCATTGCATCGGGCAACCACGTATGCAAGGGAAATTGAGCGGATTTAGCGATTGTTCCACAAAAAAGGAGTAGGCAGTAGGCAGTAGGCAATTGGAAGTTGGCAAAAGTAGTCAGGTCGGTACTTTGATTACTATAAAAATACACCGCAAAAATCCCTATCAGAAAGCCTACATCGCCGATTCTGTTCATCAAAAAGGCTTTTTTGGAAGCTTGAACGGCTTCGGGTTTTTTATACCAAAAACCAATTAATAAGTAAGAACTTAATCCGACTAACTCCCAAAAGCCGTACATCACAAAAAGATTATCCGTCAAAACGATACCCAACATCGAAAATACAAAGAGACTCAAAAAACCAAAATAACGGTATAAATCTGGGTCATTTTCCATGTATTCGAGTGAGAAAATCTCTACCAAAAGTGCAATAAAATTCACCAAAACCAGCATCATCAACGTCAAAGAATCAAAGAGGAAGCCAAATTGATAGGCTTTTCCATTGAGCGTAAACCAATTGTAAATGAGATGATTATCTTTGGTATGAAGCGTTTGGAGCAGTAGAATTATGGAAAAAATAAGATTCAAGCCCTTGAGTGAAACGGTGAGCCAACTCACAATGGCATTCCGTTTCCTGCCCAACAAAAAAGCGGTCAGAAAACCAATGAAAGGCGTAAAAAGTATGAGCCAAATTAGGGGCATTTAACAGTTATGAGTTATGAGTTATGAGTTATGAGTTTTCGCTATTAATCACTCAGAACCTAAAACTCAGAATTAGGAACTTTTAAAAGATTTTTCCTCATTTTCAAGGAAAATTCTTTTAAAAGTTCAATTTTTGTACAAATATAATACGGAATGTAGCACGGACAGCCTTGTCCGTCATGAATTAAATTATGGAAAACGCAAGAACTGCCAATTATTCCCGTACTACCATTACGGAATTGATGATACCATCTTATGCCAATTTTGGTGGTAAGATTCACGGAGGGATTTTATTATCTTTGATGGATAAAGTTGCCTACGCCTGTGCGACCAAACACGCTGGGACGTATGTGGTGACGGTTTCGGTTGATAATGTCGAATTTCGTCAGCCCGTTGAGGTGGGCGAGTTGGTTTCGCTTCATGCCTCGGTGAATTATGTGGGGAATAGTTCGCTGATTGTGGGCATTAAGGTAGTGGCTGAAAATATCAAAACTGCCACCGTGAAGCACACAAATACCTCCTATTTTACGATGGTAGCCAAAGAAGATGATGGGAGATTAGCAACCGTTCCTCCTCTAATTTTGGAAGATGATATCGACATCCGCAGATTTTTGGAAGCCATGAAACGCAAGGAAATTAAAGCCTCCTACAAAACCCTTTTAGACAACGCAAAAACCTCGATGGAGATTGACGAAAACTTGCATCTTCTTGAAAATGAGCGTTGTGTGATTAAGCGAGATAAGGATATACAGAGTGAATGGGTGTAGTTAAAAGAAATCAAGTACATTTGAATAAAAACTAAGTATAATGGAAATATTAGGAACTCAAAAACATAAAATAATCTACGGAGATGCTTTGGAGGGAATAAAATCGCTCCCTGAAAATTCGGTGGATTTGATTTTTGCAGACCCTCCATATAACATTGGGAAAAATTTTAATGGACAGATTGAAAAATGGGAAACCGAAGAAGGATATTTAGCATGGTGTTACGAATGGCTTGACTTATGTATCCAAAAACTCAAACCTAATGGCAGTTTTTATGTCATGACTGCTACCCAGTTTATGCCTTATTTTGATATTTATTTACGAAAAAAATTAGATGTACTTTCCAGAATTGTGTGGAGTTATGATAGTTCGGGTGTTCAAGCAAAAAAATATTATGGCTCCATGTATGAACCTATTTTGTTTTGTGTAAAAGACAAAAATAATTATACATTCAATACTAATGATATTTTAGTAGAAGCAAAAACAGGGGCAAAACGTAAGTTAATTGATTATCGTAAAGCCATTCCAACGGTCTATAATTCTGAAAAAGTGCCAGGCAATGTTTGGGAGTTTTCAAGAGTACGTTATCGAATGGATGAATATGAAAATCACCCAACCCAAAAACCTATTTCACTCTTGGAAAGAATAATAAAAGCAAGTTCTAATGAAGGGGACGTAGTTTTAGACCCATTTTCAGGCACTTTTACGACCTGTTTTGTTGCGAAAGAATTAGGTAGAAATTCTATTGGCATTGAACTACAAGATGAATATGTAAAAATAGGTTTGAGAAGATTAGGATTAGCCAAGGAATTTAAGGGTGAACCATTAACGAAAGAAATACGAACTTTTGAAACACAGAAAATGGCTTCACAGCATAATTTAACCTTATTTTAAAACATGGAACATATTTTTACCATCAACATTAAAGATATTTTACAAAGAAATTTCAGTAGCAATGCGGTTGATATTTTTGAAAAAAGCCAGTTGATTCAATACATAAATGAAAAGACCCGTTCGGCAGGAAAAGGTTCAAAAGCTCGTTCGAGTTTTGCTAATCTTTATGCTATTTATGTGATTATTGAGGATTATATTACCAATGAATTTGACAAAAAAGGTGATTATTCAAAATATGAAGGGGCATCTTTTCATAAACTATTGGCAAGACAAAGAGAATTACCTTTTGGAAGTAAACTACAAAACCATGCACTCAATAATCGGATGAATTCAGAATTTGAAAAATACTTTCCAAGTTCTGATTATAAGCCTATTTTAAGAGACCAGGCAACAAATAGATATTGGATAAATGAAAATTTGTTAATCATTAAAATTGGCAAATCTACTATCAATATCTCAAAATCAATCATAGAAATTATTGATGAATATATTACTATAAAACAAGATGCTTTTCAGCGTTTTGTTGCTTCATGCGAGGCATTGCAAGAAATTGATAGTTCAGAATCCTTAAAAGTTGAAGAATTTATTACGGGATTATTAGCACCAAATGTTGATGCAAGGCTTTTTGAAATCGTGAGTTATTCCATTCTCAAATATTACTATCACGACCAAACCATTATTTGGGGCTATGAAATGGATAAACTCAACACAGAAAATCTCAAACTTTACAAAACAGGACGAACTAATGCCAACGATGGAGGGATTGATTTTGTGATGAAACCGCTTGGTAAGTTTTTTCAAGTAACTGAAACATTAGATTTTAAAAAGTATTTTTTGGATATTGATAAAATTCAAAAATACCCCATAACATTCGTCATTAAATCAGATGAAGACATTGAAAATTTGAGAAAGAAAATCAAAGAAAATGCCAATAAAACTTATTCTATCAGTGCAATCGTAGATAAATATATGGCTTGTATTGAAGAGGTTATAAATATTCCAATTCTGAATATACGATTTAAGGAAGCCGTACAAAAAGGTTATCTAAATCAAATTTTAGATGAAATAGTGTTACAAAGCAAGGTAGAGTTTAATTACACAGAAGATAATATCGAAATATAAAATTCTATCTTAGAAATAGAATAGGGTATCACTTTGACAGTAATACCCTAAGCCGGGGACTGTACTTGCGTACCTTCCGATACAAGGATAATAGAAAAAATAGAAAACCTAACTTATGTTAAGTTTTATTAATTCAAATTAAAAAAAATGAACATAAAAACCCTAAAACACATCTACTTCTTGGGCATTGGCGGCATTGGAATGTCTGCCATTGCTCGTTGGTTTATTGCCAATGGCTATACTTTGGCTGGTTATGACAAAACCGCAACGCCACTCACCGATGCCCTGCAAGCAGAAGGAATTGCCGTCCATTTTGAGGACGATATTTCGATGATTCCAAAGGATTTTTTGAGCAATCCTGCCGAGACACTTATCGTCTATACGCCCGCTATTCCAAAAGACCATAAAGAGTTTAGCTACTTGAAAGACAGCGGTTTTACTTTAATGAAACGCTCGCAAGTGTTGGGATTATTGACGCAAAATTTCTTTACAATTGCCGTTGCAGGTACACACGGGAAGACGACAACTTCTTCTATGGTAGCACATATTTTGAAGAATGCAGGCAAAAATGTAACGGCATTTTTGGGTGGAATTACCCAAAATTACGGCACAAATTTCTTAATAAATGAAGGCTCAGAAGACGTAATTTGCGTGGTAGAAGCCGATGAATTTGACCGTTCTTTCCTGACGCTTTTTCCAGATTTAACCATCGTAACATCCACCGATGCTGACCATTTGGACATCTATGGCGACCATGCCAAACTCTTAGAATCCTTCCAATTATTTGTTTCGCAGATAAAAGATGGCGGTAAATTATACCAATATGAGGGTATAGATTTGCAAGATTTTACCCGAAACCAAGCCCAAATTTTTGGCTTGCACGTAGGCGATTTCAGAACCGAAAACTTACGGATTGAAAATGCCGAAATGGTCTTTGACATCGTTTATCCAGACGGAATTATCAAAGATTGTAGCCTCTTAACCCCTGGTTTTCATAATGTTACAAATGTTATTGCAGCGGCAGCAGTTGCCTTACAAGTGGGAGTTTCCCCGGAGGCGGTACGTGATGGAATATGTACGTTCAAGGGCGTGAAAAGGCGTTTTGAGTACCAAATTCGTACCGAAAAGATGGTTTACATTGATGATTATGCGCACCATCCAACGGAGATTGAAGCGTTTTTATCTTCGGTGAAAGCTCTTTATCCAAACCGTAAATTGACCGTAGTTTTTCAACCCCATTTATTCTCTCGGACAAATGATTTTCAAGAGGGATTTGCTAAAAGTTTAGACTTAGCCGACGACTTGATTCTCTTGAATATTTACCCCGCCCGTGAACTTCCGATGGAGGGCGTAACGTCGAGTATTATTTTTGATAAAATGAAATTGGAAAACAAAATACTTTGCACAAAATCGGAGGTTTTAGATATTTTGAAAGCTAAAAAACCTGAACTATTAGTAACCGTTGGGGCGGGTGATATTGACACCTTGATTCCTCAGATTCGGGAATGGGGAGTTTTGTAGTTGATATCAGGTTCTCTCACAGTTTTGTGGAAATTTGAAAATGATTATGTAGGGGCGTATCGCATACGCCTATTTCCGTCCGAGAGGGCGTATGCGATACGCCCCTACATAATCAAACCATAAAAATATCAAACAATCAATTATGAGTATTTTTCCTGACCATGAAATATTTTTTGCCATTTCTTCTTTTCTGTATTACCCAAACTCAGGCACAAATAAATAAACCATCATTGGAGCATTTGGACACCAAAGATGGTTTGCCGTCGAATCTAATTTGGAGCATAACTACTGACAGTCAAGGATTTACGTGGGCAGGAACTGAACGTGGTCTGGTACGTTATGATGGCTATCAGTTCTTTTTGGTTCATAAGTCCACCGAAAGGGTGTCAAGTATTTGTGCCAATAAAGATTTTGTTTTTGCTTTTTTTGAAAATACAGGCTTACTCAAAATCAATATAAAAACGTATCGGATTGATACTTTACAGGCAAATAATTTTAATAATAGCAGCCCAAATGACGATAAATACCAAAACTTATTTTTGGATAGTCATCAACAATTGTGGTGGAGTACGGCACAAACGGTGCAGTGTTTTGACTGGCAAAAAGGCAAAAAAACAATTTATAAAATCACTGATGAACTCGAAGCTCCCGAACAATTAGGTCGTTTTGTTGAAGACAAAAACGGGGCAACATGGGTCTTCGGCAAACATGGAGCCTATCGTAAGCACGCTTCACAAAAAGTATTAATCAAAATATTTAGAGATAATTTTGTGGCAGTTGTAAAAGCTAAAAATGCTTATTTTTGGGCAGCAACCGCTGAGGGAATCCTCCTTCAAATTGACCCGCTTACTCTAAAAATTTTACAAAAAATCCCCCTCCATAAACCTCGAATTTCAAGTATTTTTTTTACGCAATATCAACAACAAGATGCTCTCTGGATTGGTCAATCAAGCGGATTATGCTTATTTTTGATAAAAAAAAGGCAAATTATTAATTTCCGAGAAATAGACAAAAACGGTATCAGTATCCATGCTATTGTTGAAAATGGTAAGGCTCATAAAATTTGGTTTTGTAGTAGTAATGGACTGTATCAAGAAAATACCCAAAGTAGCCAAATTGAGAAAATTATTATTCCCGAAAATTTGGTAAAACATCCTGTCACGGTCAATACCATTTCAGCTCAGAATAGTAATACTTTTTGGATGGGACTTTCACATACCGGTATTCTGAAATGGCAAAAATCAACAAATACTTTACAGCTATTTCGCTACCAAAATCCATCTATCTTTACCAATAGAATTTATATTTTACCTAATAACCATGTTTTAACGGGTACTTCTGAAGGTGTTTTTGAAATAAGAAATCAGACGTTGAAACACCTTAATTTAGTTGGATTGGAGGGTAAATTTATTAATGACATAACACTTGACGGTGAACAAAATCTGTGGGTAATGCCTGAAAAATCTGAAATAAAAACTTTCAAATTTCCCAGCCTAAAAGCCGTTCAATTATGGAATCAGAAGATTTATAAAAACTATTTTACTGAGAATGATTGGCATAATTTTGTCAAATCTTCTGATAAAAGAATTTGGATAATTGGCTGGATGCCAAAGGCTTATGGTATAAATTATTTCAACAAGACGCATCAAAAATTTATTGAAACAACGGGTTTGTTCCAGCAACAAAGCAAAACCGTGAGTGATTATTTTTATCAGGGAACGCTGGGGCAAAATCAAACACTTTTGGTGGTTGCTGGGGGATTTAACCGTTTAGATTTATCCGGAAAGGTAATTCAAAAAGTACATTGTGATGACTACAAAAGTGTGTTTGATAGTAGCATCTGGACTCGTATTGGAGAGGGAACGAACGGGGTTGTTTGGATTGGCACAAGCGAAGGACTCTATGCTTTTATGAAGAATGGTAAGCAAATTTTAAAACTCAAAACAACCGAAGGACTCATCTCCAATGACATCAGCAATGGTTTTTTGGTTGCCCCCGACAATGCTGTGATCGTTGGAGGAGTGAATGGTTTTAATATTGTTTCTAAGAATTTTTTAAATACAAAAAAAATATACAATGATTTGATTATCAGTAATTTAAAAATCAATAATCAAGAAATCCCTGTTCCATCAAATCAACAATTAGTCTTAGAAAGAAATCAAACTAATTTGGTGTTGGATTTCTCGACCTTAGATTACAGTCTTGATTATACTGCCAATTATCGTTATCGTTTAGATGAGGGCAGTTGGGTTTCGTTGGGGAATAAACCCCAAATCAGGTTTGATAATCTAAGACCAAACCAATACCAATTAGAAGTACAGGCAGGTGATAATAGTGGCAATTGGAACGCTGAAACCTTTAAAATGAACATTAATTTAAAAAAGTCCTTCTATGAAACTACTTTTTTTTATGGATTAATAACAATTTTATTGGCAGGTTTTTTCTACGGTTTATATCAATTCAGATACCGACAATTACTTCAATTACAGCATGTTAGAGAAAAAATATCCAAAGATTTACACGATGAAGTAGGTTCTACGATGAGTGGAATTAGTATTCTTGGAGGAATTATTCAACAAAATTTATCAGACAATCCGCTCTTGAAAAACTTTACAGAGAGAATCGTCGAAGACTCTCAACGAGTAGGTGATACGCTTGATGATATTGTATGGAGTGTAAAACCCAAAAACGATCATCTCGACCAATTGTTAATCAGGATGAAACGATTCGCCTCTGATCTTTTTGATGCCAAAGACATTGATTATCATTTTGTTATGCCAAATGCTTCGGATAACATCAAACTCAGCATGGATGTACGGTACGATATTTATTTAATTTATAAGGAAATTGTTAATAACTTAGTGAAGTACGCAAAATGCACAAAAGTGAGTGTAAAAATTGAAGTAAATAAAGGTTTTTTGTGGATGGAAATTAAAGATGATGGCATGGGTTTTAATCCAAATCAACAAACAGAACGCAACGGAATTAGAAATATGAAAAGTAGAACGGAAAATCTGGGTGGGCATATTGATATAATTTCTAAAATAGGGCAAGGAACAACGATAAGTTTGAAAATTCCGTTGAAGTAAATATCACACAAATATACCATTGGTTTTTTCTCCATTTTGCATTTGTTTTGCAACCTAAAAACCTAAATTATGATTAACGTTTCTATATACGAAGATAACCAACGCCTTAGTGATTTACTGATGTTACTACTCGAAAATACCGATGGTTTTCAGGTAGTAGGCATTCATACCGACTGCACTCATGTGGTCGAAGATATAACAAAAGAATCTCCTGATGTTATTGTGATGGATATTGATATGCCTAATTCAAATGGAATAGCGGGGGTTTGGGCGGTGAAAAAAGTGAGTCCAAATACCAAAGTTTTGATGCATACTGTCTTTAATGATGAGCGTCTGTTTGAATGTTTACGTCATGGAGCCGATGGTTATATGCTCAAAAAAGACTCCTCTACGATGTTGGTTGGGGGTATTCGGGATTTGATGAATGGTGGCGCCCCGATGTCACCAGAAATTGCGGCAATGGTTCTGAAGGCTTTCCACCAACCTTTGAAGGATGAATATAATCTTACCAAAAGAGAAATAGAAATCTTAGAATCTTTGACCAATGGCAATTCTTATAAAATGATTGCCTCCGAATGTTTTATATCAATTGATACTGTTCGTCGTCATCTACAAAATATTTACCTAAAACTGCAAGTCCAATCCGCCCCAGAAGCAGTTGCCAAAGCCATTCGTGAGCGTTTGGTAAAATAAATATCCCACAAAAGTGCTATTTACATCCCCTGATTTTTTCTTGAACTTTGTTACCGTTATCAAAACCAACAAATTCATGCAACGCTTTCTCGTCTTCCTCATTTTAATTTTCAGTATCAATTCAATCAATGCCCAATCTGGCGACCCCAAAGTGGATGCTCTCATCAGAAAGATGCAAAAACCATCGGGACAAATTTCCTTTACCTTCAATGGGCAGAAATTTTCCGAAAAAGCATCCCTCATAAAAACGCCTAAGTCCTATGCCGTTGTCAGCGATATGATGAATAGCCAAAATACCATTTCCTTCAAAATCAGCTCATTAGCTACTGGAAAATACGAATTAAACACCAATGATAATGTGGTGATGATTCAAAGTAAAGTGTATGTTTTTAAAGGATCAATCAATTTGAAAGTATCAGGAACAACTGCATCAGGGAGTTTTTCAGGGAATGCTTTTGCAATTAAAAACAAAACAAAACCATCCGCAACGTCAAGTGGCACTATTTCGGGAACGTTTAGTGGTTTATCAGAATAATGACTGTTGGGCTTTTCAAAAACTAAATAATACGCTTCGATGAAAAAGTTTTTATTGATTATCCTTTTTTTCTTATCTCTAATCAATATCTCAAATGCCCAAATGGGCATCAATTCCACAGGAGCAGCCCCAAATTCTTCTGCCATGTTGGATGTCAGTAGCACTACCAAAGGATTATTACCTCCCCGCATGACTTCCGCACAAAAAACTGCCATTGCAAGCCCCACAGACGGTTTATTGGTCTTTGACACGAACACCCAAAGCTATTGGTTCAGGCAATCAGGAGCTTGGACGGAACTTCCCAAAGCGGGTAGCACTTCCAATTATTGGAGTTTGTCGGGAAGTAGTGGTAATGAAATACAGAATACCAATTCGGGCGGGTTTTGGTCGGCAAATCCCATCGGATTGGATTTCAACTCTGATGATATTTCCAATCCTCCCACTGCCCCTGTAAGTGGAGCAGGTACTCGAATGATGTGGATACCTTCAAGAGGTGCTTTCAGAGTGGGAACAATTACGACTGACCGCATTAGTAGTTGGGATGCAGCCAATATTGGTCTTTACTCAGTAGCATCAGGTATTAGTACCAAAGCATCTGGAAAAGCAAGTAACGCCTTAGGAGCTATCACTATTGCCTCTGGAGATATAAGTTTAGCTACGGGAAGTTACACAACAGCATCGGGGCTTGCAAGCACAGCAATGGGTTACAGCAACTTGGCATCTGGATATTATAGTACAGCTTTGGGATATGGTAATAAAGCGTCTGGTTATATTAGTCTTGCAATAGGCGAGAGTACCGTTGCAAGTGGATATTCATCCACAGCAATGGGATATAGTTCAACATCTTCGGGTTATAACAGTGTAGCGATGGGCAATGTTACCACCTCATCTGGTATCAATACCACAGCAATGGGTGATTATACAAAAGCAGTGGGAGAAAATAGCCTAACAACGGGCTATTATAATGAAACTTATGGCAACAATAGCCTTGCAATAGGTGAAAGAACCATTGCTAACTCAAAAAATACCCTTGCGATGGGAACATATAACGAAGATCCTTTCCTCAAAAACTCTAATGATGTCTTTCGTTGTCTTTTAACAATCGGAAATGGGAGCGATGCTAACAACCGTCGCAATTGTTTTGAAGTACGCCAAACAGGAACGGTACAAATCAATCATTACTCTCCTTCGGTTGATAATCCTGACCGATACGGTCTCAGAATCAGACGAGATATTGGCGCACGTTCCCAATTCTGGACAATCTCACACCCTGGAAGCGAAAATCTTGATTTTCATTATGGTGCATCGGGAGCATTCAAAGCATACGTTCGTCAGACGGATGGAGCATGGGTGCAGTCGTCGGATAGTCGTTTAAAAGAACAAATTAAACCCGTAGAATCTATCCTTGAAAAAGTTGCTCACCTGAAAGTATCACGGTATTTCTACAAAACAGATAGCCTACACACAAGTCAGCAAATGGGTTTGATTGCTCAGGAAGTTCTACCTCTATTCCCAGAATTTGTAACCCAAAATGGACAATATTATGGTGTGAATTATGGTGGATTGAGTGTGGTAGCAATTAAAGCCATTCAAGAATTGAAAGATGAAAATGATGCTTTGAAAACGACCCTTTCAAGCCTAAAAATCGAAAGAGATGAATTAAAAAAAATACAATTGGAAATTGAGCAAATTAAAGCTCAGTTATCTCCAAATCTCAAATAAAATATTCAAAAAAAAATAAATATAATTACTCATTATTTTTTAAGCAGCTGTTTTAGAATAGTTTCAAAATGTAATATTTATTCGTCGATTAGGTTAGACAGACATCCAAAGAGTTGTAAAAAGAGAGCCATTTTCCTCGTACCTTTGTGCTATGGAAATCAACAAACAAATCCTTTCAAAATTAGGTATTGAGGCACTTAATCCAATGCAAGATGCGGCTTATTGGGCAATTTTGCAGGAGAAAACGACTTTTTTAATCTCCCCAACGGGTTCTGGAAAAACCTTGGCATTTCTGTTGCCATTGCTCCAAATCCTCGACCCTAAGAAAAACTGCGTCCAATGTCTCATCCTCACGCCGTCTCGTGAGCTGGCGATGCAGATTGAAAACGTTTGGAAAAGTATGGGAACTGGCATGAAAGTAAATGTGTGTTATGGGGGTCATTCGATGGCTACTGAAATCCAAAATCTAAGCTCCCCTCCTGCCCTACTTGTGGGTACACCTGGACGTATTTTTGACCACATTACTCGTAAAACTTTCGATTTAGACGGGGTTAAAACCTTGATTTTGGACGAGTTTGATAAGTCCTTAGATTTGGGGTTCCACGACCAAATGTCTTATATCATCGGCAGTTTGCGTAATCTCAACAAACGAGTTTTAGTATCGGCTACCTATGGTATTAAAATTCCCGAATTTGTGGGATTTACTTCTCCCGTAACGCTGAATTTTATTCCTGAAAATGAAGAAAAAAAGGCTTTGGAAATAAAAGTCGTTATTTCGGAAGCAAAGGATAAAGTTGATACGCTTTTTGACCTGATTTGTTCCCTCAATTCTGAATCTGCCCTCATTTTTTGCAACCATCGTGATGCCGTGGAACGTACCTCTGAATTACTGAACGAAATGGGAATTTACACCACTTTTTATCACGGCGGAATGGATCAGGACGATAGAGAAAGAGCCTTGATTTTATTCAGAAATGGCAGTGTCAGTTATTTAGTAACCACCGACTTAGCGGCAAGGGGTTTGGACATTCCAGAGATGAAGCACGTTATCCATTATCATTTGCCCATCCAAGAGCATGAATTCACCCACAGAAATGGTCGAACAGCCCGAATGCACGCATCTGGGACATCTTATTTGATTTTTCACCGAAATGAATTTCGCCCAAAATACATTCCAGAATCTATTGAAGAATTGATTTTACCAGAAAATAATCCACTGCCAAAACCACCCGAATTTGTAACGATTTACGTGAGTGGAGGTAAGAAAAATAAGCTAAACAAAGTCGATATTGTGGGGTTTTTCTCGAAAAAAGGAGAATTAGAAAGAGGAGATTTAGGCTTAATTGAAGTCAAAGATTTTATGTCCTTCGTAGCGGTAAAACGTTCTATTTTTAGAACACTTTTGGAGAAAATTAAGGAGGAGAAAATTAAGGGGAAGAAATATAAAGTTGAGGTGGCTCGATAAAAATTTGCACGAAAATTAGACCACAGATTAAAAGGATTTAACAGATTTACACAGATTTTTTAATAAATTTTAATCCGTAAAAATCTGTTAAATCAGTGTCATCCGTGGTCTAATCTTCCCTCTAATCCGTCCTCTTTTTCAAGTAAATTTGATATTGCTCATCCGTTAAAAGTGCTTTCACTTCATTATCTCGTTCATCTCTCATGGCTTGGGCTTTTGCACGATATTTCAATCGTATTTCTTCCGTGAAAGGTGGTAAAAGCTTCTTAATTTCGTTCTGAAAATCAATGCGTTTGAAGGCATAATTGATGTTTGCATCCTCAATTTTCGGTATTTGCTCCTCCGTTAATTTTAACTTTTTCGTCATCCATTTCGTATCTTCATTAGCCATTTTTTCAGGGTCTAATTCAACAGGCTTTGGAGGCGAATCCGCCACTTGCGGAATTCCATTGCCACGACCAAAGCCACCTCCTCTACCACCGAATCCGCCTCCACCAAATTGTGCTTGACTGTTTTGAATGGTTAAGAAAATGGAAAGCGTTGTGAAAAGTATGAGGGTTAATTGTTTTGATTTCATTTTGGTTAGTTTTTAGTTCCACACAAAGTTAAACTATTTTTTGGAGGGATTTATTGTTTTGGAATCTCTGATTGGTTTAACGCATAGTTTGATTATTTACACAAAAATAACCTTTTGGGAAAGTTTTCAATAGGTAAGTCAAAATATGGTGAATCTGTCTTTAAGGAAAGAGATAGACACGGAAGAAAATTGTCTATCAAAGGTCATGCTACTGCATAACCTGTATATTGACGATGGCGGGGAGGTTGAAAACCGATAACAATATCCATTTTGTCTAAACCTCTATCTACGAGTTCTTGGGCAACGTCAATATCAGTCCAGTTGGCTTGAATCCAAACTTTTCCATCTGGTTTAATATCAAAGTGAAAAACGGTATGATGAATAAAATCATCATTTTTGCCCCACCCAATCCTTATCAATTGATAGTGATTACGTTGTAAATCGGCAATTATTTCGTTTTCACAATCCAGAACATTGACAGGGATATAAGTTGAATATTTTTCAAGAAAAGCCAAGATTATCCCTCTATTTTTTTCAATTTTATTCATTTCTTTAATTATTTAAATTAATAACCATTTCACGATTTCTGCTTGTTGTTGTCTGTGTCTTCACAGATAACATTTTGAAACGGTTTTGGAAGGCTTATTATTATAAATCACGTTTGGTTTGGTTGTCTGTGAAGACACAGACAACAACAGGAGTTCTAACTGAATCTCTCCCGAAGTAACTAAACTCCAAACTTTTTCGTAATATATCTTCAGTTCTGCTTGTTGTTGTCTGTGTCTTCACAGACAACATTTTAACAGTTTTAGGAGGTTTTTATTATTTTAAATCATACTGTTTAGTTATCTGTGAAGACACAGACAACAACAGGAGTATTGAGGTTCGGGGAATTGGTAATTAAAATACTGATATTCTTCAAAAAGCATAAGCCCAATTTCTTTGTTTGTTCATCACGAAGTTAATCAATTTTTTGAAGGGATTTATTGTTTTGGGGAATTGTGAGATGTGATAGTTTTTGCTTGTTGTTGTCTATGTCTTCATGGATAAAAACGGAAGATATAAATTTTATGGCAAATTTATTGCAAATGGATATATTAACCATTTATTTTGTGTAACTTGTCAAATTTAATTTATGAAAAAGTCTGGAACCAAAGTTATTGATCTGTTTTGTGGTATAGGTGGACTGTCACATGGCTTTGTGAAGGAAGGATTCGATGTGATTGCAGGGATTGATTTTGAACCATCTTGTAAATATCCATTTGAAGAAAATAATGATGCGGAATTTATTTCTAAGGATATTAGAGATGTTAAAAGTAAAGATATAAATCAACTTTTCGGTAATGCTAAAATTCGTATATTAGTAGGATGTGCTCCTTGCCAACCTTTTTCTACATATTCTTTTAAATCCCCAGACCATTCACAAGAAGATTCCAAAAAAAGTAAATGGGGCTTACTTTATGAATTTGCAAGGCTAATTGAAGAAGTCAAACCTGAAATAGTTTCCATGGAAAATGTTCCTGGTTTAGCTAAATTTGATAAATCTGATGTATTCGTAGGTTTTTTAAAAATTCTAAACGACAATAATTATTTTGTTGATTATAAAATAGTTGATTGCACACAATATGGAATCCCACAAAAACGTAAAAGATTAGTTTTATTGGCTTCTCGTTTAGGACAAATTAGTATAATACCTGAAACTCACACGAATCCTAAAAACTATGTTAAAGTTAAAGATGTAATAGGACATTTAGAGTCTATTCAAAGTGGTGAAATATCTAAAAAAGACCCACTCCATAGAGCTACAAAACTTTCAGACACAAATATATTAAGAATTAAACAATCCAAACCAGGTGGAACTTGGAGGGATTGGGATGAAAATCTTATATTAGATTGTCATAAAAAAAAATCAGGTAAAGGCTATGGGAGCGTATATGGTAGAATGAAATGGGATGAGCCAGCTCCTACGATGACAACATTCTGTACTGGAATTGGAAATGGACGTTTTGGTCATCCAGAGCAAGATAGAGCTATAAGTTTAAGGGAAGCCGCCTTGATACAAACTTTTCCAGAATCCTATAAATTTGCAGAAAACGAAAAGCAAATTTCAATGACTAAACTATCTACTTTTATTGGAAACGCTGTTCCAGTTGATTTAGGTAAAGTAATAGCAAAAAGCATTAATTTTCACTTAAATAAAGATTTTAAAAATAAATAATGAATATACCTGTGAATATACCTTTTAAGTCAAAAAAAACAGATGAAGAATTAGAAATATTAGAGACTGATATTCGAGATAAGTCCATTCCATATGAGTATGACACAAAAGAATATCCCATAGAGGTAGTAGTACAGAAGTTTATTGACGGGGAAATTATTGTTCCAGATTATCAAAGGGATTTAGAATGGAAATCTGAAATGAAATCCAGATTTATTGAATCTCTGTTTCTGGGTGTTCCTGTTCCTCCTATTTTTGTGGCAATTTTAGAAGATGGACGTTTAGAGATTATTGATGGACTTCAAAGAGTAGGTACAATTAAAGAATTCATGGAAAATGATTTAAAACTCCAAAAGTTAGAAGAAATTAGGAGTTTAAATGGTTTTAAGTTCGGAGATTTCTCAACTTCACGCCAAAGAAAATTCAAGTTACAGACAATAAGGTTTTACGTAGTTACTCCAAAAGCCGATTTGGCTATTAGAGCAGACATTTTTGATAGATTGAATTCAAGCGGAAAAAAGTTAGTACCCGCACAAATAAGGAAAGGTGCCTTTGCGACAAATACTTTTTATACATTTGTAATGCAAATGGCAAAAACTCCCGAGTTTCTTTCTTTGTACAATGCTAAAACGGATGAGGATGAACCTCATGAATTAGTTTTACGATTTTTTGCTTACTCAGAAAGCTACGAAGACTTCAAACATGATGTTACTATATTTCTTAACAGGTTTGTTGAAAAAAAAGGTAAAAATTTTAGCGACACAGAAAAAAATCTAAAAGAGCAAGAATTTTACAAAATGTTAGATTTTGTTTCCAAGTATTTTGAACATGGGTTTAACAAAGTAGCAAATCATAAGGCAATTCCAAGAGTTAGATTCGAAGCAATATCAATTGGAGTTCACTTAGCTTTAAGGGTAAATCCAAGTTTAGTTCCACGTTATATGGATTGGCTAAACTCAAAAGAATTTAAAGAAATAACAACTTCTGATGCAAGTAATAATCCTGGACGATTAAAAGGAAGGGTTGAATTTGTGAGGGATTGCCTATTGAATATTGTAACCAAGGAACAATTAACATATAATTAGAATGCTTAGTTTTCACCAAGATTTTGAAGATAGTAAAAAAGAAATTGAGTATTATTTTAAATTCATCCAAAAGATTGAAGATGGGCAGTTTATGCTCTCTCAGTTAAAAGATTCAACTGATGATTCTATTGATACTGAATTGCCTAAAATATTAAAAGCTAACGCTTTTATAATGCTTTATAACTTAGTTGAATCGACCATTAAAAATAGTCTTTGGGAAATCTTTGAAGCTATTAAAGGTGGTCGAATCTCTTACAGTGATTTAAGGGATGAAATCAAGAATGTTGTTTTACTCGGAAAGACAAAGTTTGACTTTAAAATGAAAGATGAGTCAATTGCTACCCAAGTAATACAGATTATAGAAAAAGCATTAAGTGATTTTTCTGAATATTTTCCTTCTCAGAAAAAAAATATTCACTTTGAAGCAGGCAATCTAAATATTGATAAAATCAAAGGTACTTTCAAATCTTATGGATTAACACCTGTTCATGAAAATCATGATAATCAAAAAGAGGCGTTTAAAATAACTTTGAGAAATCGCAATAATCTTGCACATGGAGATCAAACTTTTGGTGAATGTGGGAAAAATTACAGTTTTCTTGAATTAGAGACATTAAAAACACATATTTTTGAATATCTCCACAGGTCTTTAATTGAAGTTGAAGATTTTATAATTAATCGTAGATACAAAATATAGGTAAATATCCATATTTTCATTTTCAAAAAAAGCCCCTAAGAACCAATTCCAAGGGGCTTCATAAACTCCAAAAAACCTTACAAACTCAACTTCTTCAACTCCTTCACCGCAAAGTCTGCGGCTCTGGCGGTGAGTGCCATGTAGGTTAAGGATGGATTCACGCATGATGCCGAAGTCATACAGGCTCCGTCGCTCATAAATACGTTTTTCACAGCGTGTACTTGGTTGTGGGCATTCAAGACCGAGGTCTTTGGGTCACGTCCCATGCGGGCAGTTCCCATTTCGTGGATTGCCATGCCTAAAAATGAACCTCGGTCGTTGGTTCTTACGTTCTTCAAACCCGCCATTTCCAACATTTCTTTGGCATCATTTGCCATATCCACTCGCATTTTCTTTTCGTTTTCTCTCAACTCGGCATCAAAAACCACCAAGGGCATTCCCCATTTGTCTTTTTCAGTTTTGTGGAGATACATTTTGTTTTCGTAATAAGGCAAAGTCTCTCCAAAACCGCCCAAGCCCATTGTCCAAGCTCCTGGTTTGGTTACTTCATTTTTATAATCTGCCCCAAAACTCAATTCAGCCACATTGCGTTGCCAGCCTTCACGACTACCACCACCTTGATACCCAAATCCACGCAAATAATCACGTTTATCAGTACCTATATTACGATAACGAGGAATGTAAATACCGTTCGCACGTCGTCCTGAGTAGTATTTATCTAAATCTCCTTCCCACGTTCCCGATGCTCCCGTGCGGAAGTGGTGATCCATTAAATTATGTCCTAATTGCTCAGAATCATTGCCCAATCCATTCGGAAAACGACTTGAAACGGAGTTCAACATCAAAGCCGTTGAACCCAAAGAACTACCACAAACGAAGATAATTTTAGCAAAATATTCACGGTCTTGCATCGTAACGGCATCACGCACCCGCACACCCGTAGCCCGTTGTTTCTTTTCGTCATACATGATTTCCGTTACCACAGAATCAGGTCTTAAAGTTAGTCTTCCCGTCTTGGCAGCATACGGTAACGTACAAGATTGCGTACTGAAATATGCTCCATACGGACAACCAAGCGAGCATTTATTCCGATACTGACACGCTCCACGTCCTATGTCAGTCTGAGCTTTACCCGCCGCTGAAAGGTTGGCAACACGTCCCATCGTCATATTTCTACCTGGGAAATTCTTTTCAATTCTTTGCTTCACTTCCTTTTCCACACAGAACATTTCCATTACTGGCAAAAACTCACCATCGGGCAATTGAGGAAGTCCCAATTTTTCGCCCGAAATTCCTACGATTCTTTCCACGTAAGAATACCACGGAGCAACGTCTTTATAACGAATGGGCCAATCAACTGCAATTCCGTCTTTGGCGTTGGCTTCAAAGTCAATATCACTCAAACGATACGACTGACGACCCCACATGATAGATTTTCCCCCAACAATATTTGGGCGATACCAGTCGAAACGTTTTTCTTCTTTATATAATGAATCAGAATCATTCATCCAGTATTTTTCCGTCATTTCATTATACGGATAATCACGGGCTAATTTTGGATGAGATTCTTTTTGTTCAGTCGTAAGTCGACCATTATATTTGGTTTCCCAAGGGTCTTTCATGGCGTTTTCATAGCCTGTTATGTGGTCGAGTTGCTTGCCTTTTTCAAGCATCAAAACTCGTAACCCTTTCTCGGTCAATTCTTTGGCAGCAAAACCGCCTGATATTCCCGAGCCAATCACGATGGCATCGTAGGTCATTGCCTTTACGGCATCAATGTTTAAGTTCATAATAATAGCCCCCTAACCCCCGAAGGGGGAATAAAAGGAATAAATTTGAGAGTATTTTTTTGTTCCCCCTTCGGGGGTTAGGGGGCTAAAGTGCCCAAGCCTTTTGCCCTGCTTTCAACGGAACACATCCCTGAAATTTTCCTGGAATTGGTAAATATTCTAAGGCTTTTGTAGCTCCGATTTCAGAAGTAAAATATCCCGTAACGGTCAATTCCTTCATTCTTTGGAAGAAAGGTTTATCATTTACGGTTGATAATTTGACCATTTCATTCTTTTGAGCAAGGTCTAATCCTACGAAACCTTTCCCAAATTTCGCCTTACTGTCGGCATCTAATTTTGCCAATCCTGCATAGAATTTCTCTTGGTCTTCTTTTTTATAACAATCACGCATTACTCGCACAATGAATTTTTCTGCTCCTGCTGCTTTTGCTCCAGGCGTGTCCGTTGTGGGAATAATAATATCGGCAACTTCCGCCAAGAATGCTTCTTGTTCTGCGGAGATGGTGATACTTTCGCCTATGTTGGTTATTTGTCCCATCACACCCGCCATCAAAGGGGCTGCAATGACTCCGCCCATCATGAGGGCTACTCGTTGTACGGCTTCTCTACGATTCATATTTTGTTGTTATTTTTATTTATTCAAATATAGACGTAATTGTGAGAAAACTGGTGTTGGTTTGTGGGTTTTGGAGAAATAATTTTACACACAAACACAATCGCCATTCTTACTTCTTATTTCCAAAACATTTCCGTATTGATCGGTCTTTACAGGGCAACAGTCTATGAGCTTTTGTTTCAGTTGTTCTCTTCCTCTTTGAACCCGAGACTTTGCACCCGAAACAGAAATTCCCAGACGATTTGCTAATTCTACTTGAGTAATTCCTTCAATATCAACTAATTGCAACGCCTCTTGATATTTAGGGTCGAGGTCTTTTTTGAATTCTTCTAACCAAATCCCTACTATTTCATTCAGATTATTTTCCTTAAAAAGATTTTCGCCTTCGGTTTCTACTTGATGAAACGCATGCTTTTCTAAATTACGCTTTTGTGTACGAAAATAATTTAAAACCGTATTTCTGGCAATCTGAAAAATCCAACCCGCTACTCGTTCTTTATCCCGCAAAAGATGCAAATTTTGATGAATTTTAATAAAAACTTCTTGTAAAATATCGTCTGTAACATTTGAATTATGCGTTTGATTTCGGATAAAATCTTTGACTGGATGACTAAATTTGAGCCAAATTTCATTAAAAGTGATGGTATTTTCGAGTATTGGAGTCATGGCAAAATATATTTTTAGAAAGACGCAAAAGGCTCTGAAAGGATGCAAAAATAAACTTATACAAGTTGTATTCTAACTTTAATCAAAAAAATACTTAATTTCATACCATCATTTCTTAACAAATCCACAAACCATGAAATTTGTAAAAGCCTTTCTTACGCTTGCCGTTACTGTTTTTTTGTGTTACGCCCTCAATCGAAATTGGGGTTCAGCCCCCGCTTTCGGAGCATTCTTAAACCCTTTTACTGGCTTTTGGGTCAATGGAGAAAAGCCTGTCACAGATGCTACTGAAACTTCATTAGAAATCCCTGGTTTGCAGGATGAGGTCAGTATTCGCTACGATGAATTAGGTATTCCACACATTTTTGCCAATAATAATCACGATTTATATTTAGCTCAAGGCTATGTTACTGCAAAAGACCGTCTTTGGCAAATGGAATTTCAAACCCATTATGCTGCAGGTCGTTTGACTGAAGTTGTGGGAAAAAAAGCCCTCGAACAAGACCGTTTTCAACGGAGAATGGGTTCTGTTTATGGAGCTGAAAATTCTTTAAAGGGAATGTTCGATGACCCTAACGGAAAAATAGCATTGGAGGCATATTCAGACGGTGTGAATGCTTATATCAATCAACTAAAACCCCGTGAATATCCAGTAGAATATAAATTATTGGGGTATGCTCCAGAGCAGTGGTCACCCATTAAAAGTGCCTTATTTTTAAAAAATATGTCCTTCGTTTTGGCATCAGGAACGGATGATTTACGAATGACTAATATTCTCAGAAAATACGGAAAACAGACCGCAGAAGATCTTTTCCCTAATTATCCCTTCGTAGAAAGTCCAATTATCCCAAGTGGAACACCAAGTGATTTTACGCCTTTGGCTTTACCGAAATCACCCGTAGATTTTATGGGAATTGGTAGTTCAAAAGCTGTGACAGAACGTGACAAAGGCATTGGTTCAAACAACTGGGCTGTCTCTGGTGGAAAGTCTGCCACGGGTTTACCAATCTTGGCGAACGACCCTCATTTAACGTTGAGTTTACCTTCAATTTGGTATCAAGTGCAATTAACAAGTCCAGACGTGAATGTTTATGGTTCAACTATGCCAGGAACGCCCAATGTGATTATTGGTTTCAATAAAGACATTGCTTGGGGCGTGACAAACGTGGGTGCAGACGTGGTGGATTGGTACGAAGTTAAATTTAAAGACGCAACGAAGAAAGAATATTTCCACGATGGACAATGGAAGAAAATCACGCAACGTATTGAGAAATACAAAGTTAAGAATGGCGTTGAAGTAATTGATACAGTTTTATACACGCATCATGGACCAATTGTTTATTTGGATAATGAAAAACCATTAAAGAAAAATATTCCAACGGGTCATGCTTTGCGTTGGATTGCCCACGATAAATCTCAGGAATTAACTACTTTTTATGAATTAAATCGTGCGAAAAATTATGAGGATTATACGAAAGCCTTAACGCATTATTCAGCCCCTGCTCAAAACTTTATTTTTGCCAGTAATGAAAACGATATTGCTCTTTGGGTAAACGGAAAATTTCCTTTGAAGGCTCGTCAGCAGGGAAAATACATATTGGATGGAACCGATAAAGCTGCTGATTGGAACGCATTTATTCCTGCCTCACATAACCCACACGTGAAGAATCCAGCTCGTGAATTTGTGAGTTCTGCAAATCAATCTTCAACCGACCCAAGTTATCCATATTACATCAACTGGGAATTTGCACCGTCTGAACGTGGCAGAAGGATTAATGAACGTTTGGAGAAAATGCCGAGAGGAAAAGTTACGGTGGATTCACTCAGATTATTACAAGATGATAATTTCAATTTGAAAGCATTTGACTTTTTACCAACAATGTTGTCACACATCAAAACACCTTCGGCAACACAATTACCCGCTATAAAGACTTTATCGGCTTGGAAATTCAATAACGACCCCGATGAAATTGCTCCAACGATTTTTAAAGTATGGTCAGATTTATTTTATGAAGCTATATGGAAAGATGAATTCGGTTACGATGAGAATATTCCCATGAAATATCCATCCTCCGACCGCACATTGAGAATGATGCAAAAAGACCCAAAATCAAAGTGGTTTGATGATATTTCAACGAAAAATAAAGTGGAGACAGTTGAAGAATTAGCCAATAAAACCCTTTCAGCAGCAATGGACTCATTGAATATTTGGAGGAAATCGCCGATGGGTGCAACGTGGGCTTGGGCGGAACATAAATCAACGGATATTCGTCATCTGTTGGATTTGGGAGGAGCAAATCCTTTGAAAGCGTGGAGCAAAAATGACGTGAAAATTGGGGGTGGTGGAAGCGTTGTCAATGCCACAACTGAACGCACAGGACCTTCTTGGAGAATGATTGTGCAATTAGGCAAGGACAATACTGCAAAAGGCTACGGCGTATATCCAGGCGGACAATCGGGTAATCCAGGTAGTCCACATTATGACGATATGGTTGAAACTTGGCGTAAAGGTGAGTTGAATGAGTTGTTGTTTTTGAAGACTAAGGATGAAAAATCTGATAGGATTAAGAGTATGGTGAAATTGGTGAAGCAAACAAAATAACAAATGCCTAAAATTATTGAATACTTCGGGTTAGTGTTTTATTTTTACGCAAACGAACATGAACCCATACACGTTCATGTATCATACAATGAGTATGAGAGTGTTTTTGAGATATTTTTTGAGGATGGTATATTAACAGATATTCAAACTCGAAACGTTAGAGGCATAGAACCGTTACCTCCAAAACAGTTGAAAGATGCTCGAAAAGTAGTAGAAGAATATGCTTTGACTATTGTTGAAAAATGGATGGATTTTTTCGTTTTAAACAAGAAACCAACCGTAATAAAAATTACAAAAAGAATATGAACGCAGTAGTAACAAATGCAACATATATAAAAGATTTTAAGGTAAAAATAGACTTTGCCGATGGTAAAATCTCTTTTGTGGACTTTGAAGATTACATCAAGTCTATCAAAGTCGGCTATCTTAAAAAATATCAAAATCCTCAAAATTTTCAAAATTTTATGATTCAAAATGGAAATATTGTTTGGGGAGAAGACTGGGATTTGATTTTTCCGAGAGACCAACTTTATGACGAAAAGATAATCTTTTAGTTAATTCCCAATATAGATGTCATTGCGAGCGAAGCTATGATTTGTTTCACTCGCAGTGACATTTTACTTTTAATTTTAGCTCAATTAATTATGAAAAAAATACTCGCAATTTTTATATTATTCCTTGTAAATCAACAACTTACAGCACAATCAAAGAAAGATTATCTCGTAACCATCACGACACCATGGGGCGATATGCACGCAATCTTACACGACCAAACACCTCAGCACAAAGCCAATTTTCTAAAATTAGTCGATAACAAATTTTACGATGGATTGCTGTTTCATCGCATCATCAATACATTCATGATTCAAGGCGGTGACCCACAATCACGTACTGCCGCACAAGGAATGATGTTGGGAAATGGGGATGTAGGCTATAAAATTCCAGCGGAAATAACGCCCGAACTTTTCCATAAAAAGGGGGCGTTGGCGGCAGCCAGAGATGGTAATCCCGCAAAGGCTTCTTCGAGCTGTCAGTTTTATGTCGTGCATGGACAAGTTTGGAACGATATGATGCTTCAACAACAAATGGCACGTTCGCCAGAACGAGTTTATACAGATGCCCAAAAGCAGATTTATAAAACCATTGGAGGCACGCCACATTTGGATGGAAACTATACCGTTTTTGGACAAGTAATTGATAATCTGTGGGTTATAGATTCAGTTGCTACGCAAAGAAGAGATGGAAATAATCGTCCATTGAAAGATATTGCGATGAAAATTACCTGCAAAAAAATGCGGAAGAAGAAGATAAGTAAACTTTATGGATGGGAGTTTTAGGAATATTATCTTTGTAAAAAAACAGACGATGAGAAGTAATTTCAAAGAATGGAATCTTGATAAAATTGAAGAAGCCTTTGGTTTAAAACAAGTTTGGCAATCTGAAATTTTAGATGAATTAATAAATCATCCATATCAGCTTGATGAGATGGAAAGGACTTTCGTAACTAAACTTCAAAGACATTTTAGTTTCGGAGGGGATGATTGGAATGAGGTTGAGTTAGAGAATAAATTTATCAGTCCAATGATTGTGCTTTCTGAAATTGCTGATGAAAAATGTTCTTACTTTTTAGAAAGAGAATTATCTACAACCATTGATGAATACGACCTTTCGGGCAAAGTTGATGGAATGATTGCTACGGGTTTTCGTAGCCCCAAAAAACCTTATTTTTGCTTAAATGAATATAAAAGATGCACAGACCCCGATGGAGATCCAAAAGGACAGGCTTTAATTGCGATGCTTGTTGCTCAAAGATTGAACGATAATCAAGCCCCCATGTTTGGCTGTTTTGTCATTGGAAGAATCTGGCAATTTATGATTCTTGAAGGCAATCAATATACCATCAGTAGAGATTTCTCTTGTGTAGATAATGAAGTTTTTGATATTTTCAGAATTTTAAAAGGACTTCGTTTTCAAATTGAAAAATACCTCTAAATTATCGTGCAAAAAAGCAAAATTCTCCTCACGGGTTCTAATGGTCTGTTAGGGCAAAAATTAGTCTTCCTACTCTCTCAACAAGCTGATATTCAGTTGATTGCTACTTCTCGTGGAGCAAATCGTATGGATTTTACGGAGGGTTATGAATACCAAGAAATGGATATTACCGATGCTCAACAAGTAGCGGAGGTAATAGAAAAAATACGTCCCGATGCCATCATTCACACCGCCGCCATGACCAACGTTGATCAATGTGAAGGGGAAAAAGATTTGTGTTGGACGATGAATGTAAAAGCCGTAGAATATTTAGTAGAAGCCTGTGAAAAACATCAAATTTTCTTTTGTCATCTTTCTACAGATTTTGTTTTTGATGGAAGTTCTGGACTTTATTCAGAGGAAGATTCACCGAGTCCAATTAGTTTCTATGGTTGGAGTAAGTATGCTGCCGAAGAAGTTGTGAAACGCTCAAAGTGCCCTTGGAGTATCGTCAGGACGGTTTTGGTGTATGGAATTACGAATGATATGAGTCGTTCAAACATTATTCTTTGGGTAAAAAACTCCTTAGAACAACAAAAAGCCATCAAAGTTGTAACCGACCAATTCAGAACGCCGACACTCGTCGAAGACTTGGCGATGGGTTGTTATTTAGTCGTGAATCAGAAAGCACAAGGCATTTTCCACATCTCAGGTAAAGACTTTTTGACTCCCTACGAAATGGCGATTAAAACCGCTGATTTCTTTGGATTGGATAAATCATTAATATCCCAAGTTGATGCGAATAATTTCACCCAACCCGCCAAACGTCCCGCACGGACTGGTTTTGTGTTGAATAGAGCGGTGTCAGTTTTGGGGTATAATCCTGTTAGTTTTGAGGAGGGGATTGAGGTTTTGGCGGGGCAGATGAAATAAAAAAAGCCATTCAGTGTGTTCTGAATGACTTTTAAACCTTGTAAATCTCTTCAAACTCTTCCAAAGAAATCACATTAATTGGTGGAAATCCAATAGTTTTTAAAATATTGTAATGTCTATCATTTGTAATCAAGAAATCTACATTTCCAGCCACTGCACAATCCACAAATTTATCATCATCAGGGTCAGATTGAATCAAAAGCCATTTGTAAAAAATATCCGTTTGAATAACATTTGATAACTCTTTCAATGAGTTTAAGAAGGCATTTGCAACAATA
>JAYVIV010000237.1:0-12227 GCA_043769985.1 Arcicella sp. | reverse complement strand
AGCCGCTGGTTTTGAGGTTGTTATCATCGAAACAGTAGGAGTGGGGCAATCTGAAACTTACGTAGATGGAATGGTTGATTTCTTCCTTTTATTGATGTTAGCAGGAGCAGGGGACGAATTACAAGGCATCAAAAAAGGCATCATGGAAATGGCAGACTTAATTGCCATCACAAAAGCTGATTCTGGGAATGAACATCAAGCTAATTTAGCAAAAAATGAATATGAAAGTGCTTTGCATACCTTCCCGCCCGATGGTTCTGGTTGGTTTCCTGAGGTTGTGATTTGTTCGGCGACCGAGAAAAAAGGTATCGCTGAAATTTGGGAATTGGTCGAAAAGCATCGGGAAATGTTAAGTAAGAATGGTAAATTTGTAGAAAATCGTCAAAATCAAAATTTGTCATGGATGCACGATTTTATTAAACAGTCTCTGGAACAAAATTTTTATACAAATCAAAACGTTTCCACTAAAATCAAAGATTTTCAAAAAGCCGTTAGCGAAGGCACAAGACTGCCAATTCACGCTGGTTTGGAGCTTTTGGAAATATTTTATCATAAAAAATAATGAACAATATTTGGCATAGCCTTTCTCTTTTTATCCTCAAATATCGCCAAATGTTTTTGGCAGGTGTAATAACCTTAGCACTTTTCATGGGTTTCATGGCAACAAAATTTCAAGTTGCGAGTGAATTACCTAAAATTCTTCCCAAAACTGATTCACGTTTTCAATTGTACGAAGCCTTCAAAAAACGTTTTGGAGAAGACGGTTCTGTGATGGTTTTGGGCGTTGAAACGGACAAAATGTTTCAACTAAATTTCTTTCAAAAATGGCAAGATTTATCAAAAAAAGTTGCCGCTGTGAAAGGAATTGAAAAAGTTGTTTATGCTGGAAATGTATTTAAAATTATCAAGAACGATTCTGTTAAACGCTTTGATACTGAGCCACTTATCAATCATCGAGCTATTGCTCAAATTGAGGTGGATTCTGTAAAAAGCGGGTTAAATAATTTGCCTGTCTATAAAGGACTTGTCATTGATGAGGCTGAAAAAGCACATTTGATGCTCATAACTTTCGACCAAAAATCAATCAATGACAAATTGAGAGTTTTGGCGGTACAACAGATAAAGGAAATAGCTTATGAGTTTGAAAATAATCAAAATATTAATGTCCATTTATCTGGTATGCCTTTTATTCGAACAGAAATGACGGCTCAAATCACCAATGAGTTAGGAATTTTTGTAACGTTGGCATTGATAGTAACGATGCTGATTCTGTTCGCCTTTTTTCGCAGTTTTAAGATTATGTTTTTTGCCTTAATTGTCGTACTAATTGGTATCGTTTCTTCGCTCGGAATTATTGTTCTATTCGGTTATAAAATTACCATTATTTCGGGTATGATTCCTTCATTAATTGTGGTCATTGGTGTTCCGAATACGATTTTTATTTTGAATAAATACCATGAAGAATTTGCGTTACATGGGGATAAAATGAAGGCTTTGCAGATTACTATTGAGAAAATTGGACAAACTCTTTTCTTGGCAAATCTAACCACATCCATCGGATTCGGGGTTTTTGCTTTTACGGGAAGTGCTTTTTTGGCTGAATTTGGCGTTGTTGCTGCCATCAATGTAATGCTTACTTATGCCGTTTCATTGATTTTTATTCCTTTGGTTTTTAGTTATTTAGATGCTCCTTCGTCCAAAGAAACTTCCCGTTTGGAGTCGGGGAGAATTGCAAAAATATTGGTAAAAATTGACCAATTAGTCAATAAGAAACGGTCAGTGATTTATTTCATCATTTCCATCATCATTTTATTATCCATTTGGGGAATGACACAAATAAAATCAGTTGGATATATTGTTGATGATTTGGCGGAAGACAATCCAATATTGACCGATTTAAAATTTGTTGAAAAGAATTTCAAAGGAATTATGCCTTTTGAGGTGGCAATTGATACTTACGAAGCAGGAAGAGTAACAGGCTCGCCCGAATTGCTGACGAAAATCAAACGGATGGAGAAAGAATTTTCTAAATATCCAGAATTTACTAAGCCCATTTCCATTGTTACTGCAGCCAAATTTTTGTATCAATCTTATCGTGGAGGTGACCCAAAATATTTTGTTTTACCAGGAATTGATGAACTTTCAAAACTTAGAGAATATAATTCAAGTGCCAAAGGAAAAGAGAATTTTACGAGTGGTTTTGTTGATTCAACGAAAAGATATACACGGGTAAGTTTTCAAGTTTCAGATTGTGGAACGGTTCGTACTAATGAAATTATCAAAGAGTTACAACCAAAAGTAGATTCCATTTTTAATTATAATTCAGAAAATAACGAGTTTTATAAGCAAGGAGACAAGCGTGGATATGACGCTGAAATAACGGGGAATAGTGTTATTTACGCATGGCAAAATGATTATTTGCAAAGTAATTTAATTGAAAGTACAATGCAAGCCATCGTGCTAATTTGTTTAATAATGGCGTTACTTTTTCGTTCTTGGAAGATGGTAATTATCTCCACTTTACCAAGTTTAATTCCGCTTCTAATCACAGCAGGATTGATGGGATTTTTTAATATTCATCTCAAATATTCAACGATTTTAATTTTCTCAATTGCCTTCGGAATATCATCGGATGGTACAATTTACTTTTTGACAAGGTATAAAGATGAATTATTGAATAAGAAAAGAACTGTGAAAGAAGCCATTTCTGAAACAATTTTAAACACGGGTATTTCCATGTTTTATACTGCAATCATCTTGTTTACAGGTTTTTTCATCTTCACCGCCTCATCATTTAGAGGTACACAATCATTAGGAATCTTGGTTTCTATAACCTTATTGATGGCGATGATTTGTAATTTGGTTTTGTTGCCTGCTTTCTTGATGACTTTGAATAAGAAGGAAAGTGAGGGGTTGTTGGGGTGAGGATTTTTTTGAGTAAATTTATGTTAATTATATAGGAAGTACCAAAAGCACATTATGAAATGCAAAAAATAATTGTTAAAAATTTTAGACAAATTTCATCAGCCGAAGTGGAGATTAAAAATATTCTTTTTCTTATTGGTGAACAAGCAAGTGGCAAAAGTACGCTTGCGAAACTGATTTATTTTTTCAAATCGTTAAAGGAGGATTATTATGATTTGATTAATGAAAACGCTAATAAAACTGATAACAATTTACAAACATTATTTATACGTCAAATTCAAAACAAGTTTAAAGTTTACTTCGGCTATACAACTGAACTTGATGATGATTTTGAAATTTTATTCTATTATCACTTTGTTTCAAATGATTCTACCCAAAATAGGTATTTAAAACTCTCTAAAACTAATTTCTTAAGAGTTGAATTTGAATCAGATTATTTTGGTGAAATCATAAAAAACACAAGAGCATTAGCGAAAGAAATCAATGAATCAATTGGTAGTAAAGTGAAACCTGATGAGAATAGTTATATTGTTATAGAAAGAACTAAAAGAAGATTAATTAACAATTTAACTGAAAAAATAAATAAACTTTTTTACGATGATTTTACCCCAATGTTTTTCCCTGCAGGTAGAAATATCACGGTATCCTATCCTGAGCAATTTCAAACTTTATTCTTTGGGAATTTATACAACTCATCCACGGCAAACGAATCTCCTGCCAATTCTGCGGATATGTTATTGATGAAAGCTTTTATCCTTTATTCTAAATTTTTGAACGACTATTTTAGGAGTAATAATTTTGAATCAATGATAAGTGACAAAGAGAGTAATGATATTTCTGTTGAAGCGTTTAAATTTTTCAAATCTCATTCAGAATATATTTTAAAAGGTAAATATGATAATTCAGACGGAAATGAAAAAATTGTGTGTGATGCAAAAATAAATAAATCTGTCTCAATTAATTTAGCTTCATCAGGGCAGCAAGAATCAATTAGAATTATTCAAGACTTATTTTATCTATTGGATAGGAATCAAAAATCCTTCAGAATTATAGAAGAACCAGAGGCTCATTTATATCCTAAAGCTCAAAAAAAAATAATTGAATTATTGGCATTAGTTACAAATAAAACCAATAGTCAGATAATTATAACGACACATAGTCCTTATATTTTGAGTATTTTAAATAATCTTTTAATGTATTCAGAGGTAATAAAAAATAAACCTAACACAAAAAATATTATTGAAGAACATTTTGGTACAACTAAATTAAATAAAAGTGCGAATGAAAGAATTAATCTTTTATCTACTGAAGTGCAAGTGTACGCATTATCTCCTAATTCAGAAATCTATTGTCATTCTGTCATAGACAAAGAAACAGGTTTAATAGGCGAGAATTACTTGGACACAATTACAGAAGAATTAAACAATGATTTCGAGGTACTTTATTCACTAAACTTCTCAAACAAGTAAACCATGCAAGATAAAATCATTCGTGATTTACGGAGTGTTTTTAGTGACCATAGTTTTACTGAAACAACTCTTACTGGAACACCACTACTCATCTATGAAACTAATGGTAAAAATTCAGAAGGTCATAGAATAAATTTTACTGTGATGACAAATGCTGAATCTGAAGAAAGATCTTTTAAAATAATTAATCAAGTAGAAGCGAATAAAGTTACCCATATTTGTATTGACGGAGATTTTGTTTCTTATGGGCAAGAAAAATATGATAGCGATAGTTCAAAAAAGAAAGATGGAAGACCCGATAGCATAGTTTTTGATGAAAAAACATTTCTCTTTTTAGAATTAAAATTAGAACAAGAAGATGCTACATTTGGAAAAGAAGATACTAAATGGAATAAATTTTTTGAAGGAGCAAATCAAATTTTGGATTTTGTAAATTTTCAACGGACAAGAGGTTTTGATGTACAGAATTATTATTCGCAAATAAATGCAATAATATGTATGCGATTTGATCCAAATTTTTCAATTAAAAGTAGAGGGAATTCTGCAAGAAACAGTGAGAGAGCAAAAGTGTCGCAAAAACTGGGATTTGAAATTTTAGCACAAAATCATTTTGAATTTAACAATGACTAATTTTTAAAGTACCTTTCAACACATATCTAAAAAACAACAAATATGAAATTAACTTCTTCTAAATGGCTCATTATCACTTTCAGCCTAATTATTTCCTTTTTATTACCTACTGAAAAAATATTTTCGCAAGATACCTTCGTTTATGGAGATGCCCTGCCCGATGCTCCAGAATTAGCTCTAAGGGGAGAATTCAAAGTGGGCGTTCGCACGCTTGACTTTGTCAATAAAGGTCAAGTGGACGTTTTGAAATCAAAAGGCGGAATTGACCCAATGTACGACCGACCCATAAAAGTTGAAGTTTGGTATCCTGCCAATTTATCAGAAAGAACAAAAGAATCAGTTGTTTATGATGAAGTAATGGGAACTTCCAATGACCCGAAACGTCCTTTAATTCCATTCACTTTTGCGGGACGTGCTTTACGAGATGCAACTCCATTAACTTCAAACGGTGCTTTTCCTCTTGTAATTGTCTCTCATGGTTACGTAGGTTCAAGATTTTTATTGACTTATTTAACAGAAAATTTAGCTTCAAAAGGTTACATCGTTGTTGCAATCGACCACACAGAATCTACTTTTAGAGATGCCAATGGTTTTCAGAGTACTTTATTGAATCGTTCAAAAGATGTTCTTTTCGTGTTAAATCAAATGGCTGATTTAGGGAAAACGAATTCCAGGAACTTCTTATCAGGGTTAGTTGATGCCAATAATACTGCCTTAATCGGCTACTCAATGGGTGGTTATGGTGTTTTGAACGTTGCTGGGGCAGGTTATAGCGAAGATGCTGTCAAACTATTTGGCTCAATTTCGGGTGGAAGTAAGGCAATTGAAGTTAGAACTGCCAACAGTGAAGCCTATAAATCTTCAATGGATTCCAGAATTAAAGCCGTTGTCGCATTCGCCCCTTGGGGTATGGAAAGAGGCGTTTGGGATGCTGAGGGATTGAAAGGCTTGAAAACGCCAACGTTTTTTATTGCAGGAAGTCAAGACGATATTTCGGGATATGAAAAGGGAATAAAAGCGATTTATAACGGAGCAACTAATGCCAATCGTTATATGCTAACTTACATGAATGCCCGACATAACGTAGCACCAAATCCAGCACCAATTGAATCTTTGAAGGCAGGTTTGCACATTGATGAGTATTATCGTTACGCTGAACCTTCGTGGGATTCAAGAAAAATTAACAATATCAATCAGCATTTTATCACGGCTTTCTTAGGGATTCATTTGCAGAAAAAGGATTATTCTAAATTCTTGGATTTAAAAGAAAATTCAAATGAAAAAACATGGACGGGCTTCAAAAATCGCTCTTCAACAGGTTTGGAATTATTACATTCTGAGGGGCAGAAATAGATTTAGCTATTTTAAATAATGAATTTATTTGCAGAAATAATTAAGTAGATTATAACGGTAAAGGCTTCGAGAAATCGAAGCCTTTATCGTTATAATCTACTTAATATACCGCCAATCTTCATTCCCCTTCAAAGCCAATAACGTATTGTAAATCAAGTCGATAACTTTCTGAACATCATCTTTATGGACGGTTTCAACGGTGGTGTGCATATATTTCAAAGGTAACGAAATCAAGGCTGATGCCACGCCCTCCGTTGCATACGCAAAAGCATCCGTGTCTGTTCCCGTTGATCGAGAAACCGCTTGCCGTTGAATGGCAATTTCTTTGTCAGTTGCCACATCAAGTATAAAATCACGCACATTATTCTGCACCGCTGGACCATAACAAATCACGGGACCCAAGCCACATTTCAAATCGCCTTGTTCTTTTTTGTTATACATCGGTGACTGGGTGTCGTGCGTAACGTCCGTAACAATGGCAAGATCTGGTTTCAAGCGTTTTACAATCATTTCAGCCCCTCGCAAACCAATTTCTTCCTGCACAGCATTAACAACATAAAGTGTAAAAGGTAGCGTAACGCCATCTTCTTTTAACATTCTTGATACTTCCGCAATCATAAAACCGCCCATACGGTTATCCAAGGCACGTCCAACATAAAATTTATCGTTTAATTCCATCAAGCCGTCCACAAAAGTTACGACCGTTCCCACGTGAACGCCCATTTCTTCCACTTCCTTTTTGTTGGCAGCTCCCAAATCAATAAAAATATCATTGACCGTTGGGGCTTTGTCTTTGGCAGTATCTCTGACGTGAATGGCAGGATAGCCAAAAATGCCACTTACAACGCCCTTTTTAGTATGCAAATTACAACGCATCGAAGGGGCAATCACGGCATCGGAACCACCATTTCTACGGACGAAAATGTAACCATTATCATCAATATAATTAACAAACCACGAGATTTCATCGGCGTGAGCTTCGATAACCACTTTATAATCTGAACTTCCTTTGATAACGCCCACGGCGGTTCCGTAAGTATCAATAATGGTTTCGTCAATATATGGCTTTATATAATCCAACCAAATTTGTTGTCCAGAGGCTTCAAAACCCGTTGGCGAAGCATTGTTTAGGTATTCGTAGAGGAATTTTTTACTGTTTTCGTTCATGAGATACAATGAGTGAATGAGAGATTGATTGAATATTGTACAATTAGTGAATAATAGAATGAGTGAATGTTGTAAGTAAATGTGTGAACAATATTCAATCATTCACTCAATCTATCATTCACTCATTGAATTACAAAGGTATATTCCCATGCTTTTTCCTCGGCATATTTACCACTTTATTTTCTAACATCTTAAAGGCTCTGATTAATTTCTGGCGAGTCTCCGAAGGCATAATTACTTCGTCAATATAGCCTCTGTGGGCTGCACGGTAGGGATTTGCGAATTTTTCGGTGTATTCGTCCACTTTTTCTTGGAGTTTTCCTTCTGGGTTTTCTGCCGAAGCGATTTCCCTTTTGAAAATAATTTCTGCTGCTCCTTTTGCTCCCATCACCGCAATTTCTGCCGATGTCCAAGCGTAATTCATGTCGGCTCCGATGTGTTTGGAATTCATTACGTCATAAGCACCACCGTAGGCTTTACGTGTAATTACAGTAATTCTTGGAACGGTTGCCTCGCAGAAAGCGTACAATAATTTTGCTCCGTGCGTAATGATGCCGCCCCATTCTTGATTAGTGCCTGGCATAAACCCTGGAACATCCTCCAAAACTAATAATGGCACATTGAAACAATCGCAAAAACGAACAAAACGAGCCGCTTTCTGACTGGCTTGAATATCCAAAACACCCGCCATTACGGCTGGCTGATTTGCCACAATTCCGATGCTCCGACCACCCAAACGAGCGAATCCTACGACAATATTCTCCGCATAATTTTTATGAACTTCAAAGAAAGAATCTACATCGGTGAGGATGTCGATTACTTCTTTCATGTCATAAGGTTGATTGGGATTCTCTGGAATAATGGTATCCAAACTTGCTCTGATTTCGTTGCTTGGTTCGTAGGGTAAAAAAGGCGGTTGGTCTTCACAATTTTGGGGAATGTACGACAATAATTTCTTAATATCGTTGATGCAAGTAACCTCATTGGCACAAGAAAAATGCGTTACGCCCGACTTGGTTGAATGCGTAGAAGCACCGCCCAATTCTTCGGAAGTTACCACTTCGTGCGTTACGGTTTTGACCACATTCGGACCCGTTACAAACATATACGAGGTATTTTCAACCATCATAATAAAGTCGGTAATGGCAGGAGAATACACCGCTCCACCCGCACAGGGTCCCATTATGGCAGATATTTGAGGAATTACGCCCGATGCCAAGGTGTTTTTATAGAAAATATCGGCATAACCCGCCAATGACGTTACGCCCTCTTGGATTCTTGCTCCGCCAGAGTCGTTCAGACCGATTAATGGAGCTCCATTTTTCATGGCTAAATCCATGAGTTTACAGATTTTCTCGGCGTGGGTTTCGGATAATGCACCGCCAAAAACCGTAAAATCTTGGGCAAAAACGTAGATTATTCTACCATTGACCGTTCCGTAGCCTGTAATGACTCCATCGCCCAAATAATATTCTTTATCTAAACCAAAATCTTTGCAACGGTGCATCACAAATTTGCCAATTTCCTCAAAACTGCCTTCGTCCAACAGCAAGGTCACTCTTTCACGGGCAGTTAATTTGCCCTTTTTGTGTTGAGCCGCAATTCGGGTTTCTCCTCCGCCAAGTAAAGCCTCGGCATTTTTTTTCTCTAAAATATTGAATTTATCTTGGTTGGTTTTTGTGTTCATGTGTTTTGTTTTATTGATGATTCAAAGATATGGGGTGGGAGGAGTTTTTTTTGTTAAAATGATATAGGTTTGAAGATTAAGCCTAATTTATTTTTAATGAATTGATAAACGCAATCTGCCTTTCCATTATAACTAAATCATGCTTTTCTAAATTTAAATGTTGGCAAAATACCATTCTTTGATTCTTAATAAATATCCACATTAGAGCAGATATTTTTTGAATTCCAAAAGTACCTTTGATATTATATTGTACTCCTTTTAAATCATTAATTGTAATTTCTTTTTGGGATTTAATTTCACCCTTATAATGAGCTATGTAACTATCAACAAACCCTCGAATAAAATTATTTCTCCCTCTTAAGTCTGTACTGTCTGGCAAATTCCCATTTATCATATCTTCTATTCCCAAATAATAATTTGAAATTGAATCAACCCCAAGTACAATTTTAAATTTAGATTCACCGTCAAAAGTGGTTGTATCACGAAATGGCTTTCTTGGAAAATTCAATTCCACACCATCAAATTTGTATAAATATTTTCCTTGACACAAAATGTCGAAATTATTTAAAATAAAAAAGAATAAGAAAAGTAAATAAATCTTTGAATAACTCATAATTGTTAGTTTTTAAATTTTTGTTTTAGTTAGTCTTCCCTTCTCGTCCTGCAATTATTACGTATTCAATGTAATTACAAAACTCAACCCAATACCAACAAAAATACCCACATTCTCCTTAAAAACCAACAAAGCCAAGTTCGCCTATTTTGTGTAGGTAAACTTGGCTTTGTTAATGGGTTAATTATTTGGTTTTAAAGGCTTGATAAATTATTCATAACGGCATAATTAGGCATTTTTCAATTTGCGTTTTTTTAAATAATCATTCAATAATACCCGTTTCCCATCATCAGTTCTTTTGAATTCATCATAAGCCTGAATATCATCTAATTCTTCGATGGCATCAATCATTGAATCAAATTCTTTTGACGAAAGCACAACCAATTTACTTCCAGAAGTATCGGTAATATATTGAGGATGTACAGTAACCATTGTTTTATTATTTTAAATTGTTTTACAAATTTATGATATTTCTCTACACCTTCAACAAATAATCCGTCAATTTTCCTTCCAAATCATTAACTGACATATTTCTAAAAATACCTCCGTGATTGATGAAAGATATTTCTCCTTTTTCTTCCGAAACCACGATGATTGCGGCATCGGTTTGTTCGCTCATGCCAAACGCTGCACGGTGTCTAAAACCCAAAGTTGGCGAAATCGTACCACTTTCAGAGACGGGTAACATACATCTGGCCGCCGCTAAACGTCCCTCTCGGATAATTACTGCTCCATCGTGGAGGGGACTATTTTTGTGAAAGATGCTCAATAACAGCCGTTTAGAAACTTCCGAATCAATCACATCGCCCGATTCGATGTATTTTTTCAAGTCGTCTTCTCGCTCAATCACAATCAAAGCTCCCGTGTGAGTAGTTGCCATACTTTTGGTGGCTTCAACGATAGATTGAAGTGAAGTAATGTTCTCCTTAGTGGTTTTTGGGGTATAAAATTTCCTCAGAAAAGTATTTTCACGAATGGAAGTCGAACGACCTAACATCATCAAAAAACGCCTAATTTCTTGTTGGAAAATGATCAATAATGCCAATACGCCCACGTTCATAAATTGTCCCAAAATGGCGGATAATAATTCCATTCCCAAGGCTTTGGCCACTAAATAGACCACGTAAATGAGGATATAGCCAAAGAAAACTTTATTGGCAATACTCCCCTGAATCAGTTTATAGACCTGATATAACAGAAAAGCGACAAGAATTATGTCTAAAATATCAATCCAATCAATCGTTAAAAATCCTATTTGCATAATGTTATTTTGGGTTAAGATATTGGAACGCAGATGAGACTCGCCGTCCACCTTGATGCTTCGCAACGCAGATTTACACAGTTGTTTTTATTGCAACTAGATAACGTTCAGATTTTTTTAAAATCAGCGTAAATCAGCGTTGCCAAAGGCATCTGCGTCATCTGCGTGCCATCAGTCCTAAAAGGACATTTGCATCAAGACATATTTGTGCGTATTCATCCTTTCTCGAAGGTTCACAAACGCCTAAGAAATCGCCTTTCTTTCCCAACATATCCGTAATTACTTGAAAATGAAGGTGTGGCGACCAATTTCCGTTGATGGGATAATTACCAAATTCTGCAATTTTGTCACCCACTTCAATGTTTTTCCCTTCGTAAATACCATCGAGACATTCCAGATTTAGATGTCCGTAGAGCGTATAAAATGTATTTTCCTGTAAAATATGTTCCAAAATAATTGTTGGACCATAATCTCCGATATTGTCATTATTGGCAAAACTGTGAACTTTCCCTTGCATGGGTGCATAAATAGGCGTACCCGCTTTTGCCCAAACATCCACACCCAAATGAATGGAACGGGGTTCGGCAGATTGTTGAAAATGTTCGGTAGTTCTATAAATATAGCGATTTTCTAAGTAACCACCAACCGCACAGACGGCATTTGCTTCTTTAATTTTCCGAGAAACGTATTCATCCATTACCTCAACATTCAATAAATCCAAGGAATGTAGGTCGGTGTTATTTTCAGTTAAGTCAATGTGAAGAATTGTATCTTTCTGAAAATTGAAAGGTACGATTGGGTGAAATTTGTGGGTTTTTAAGATGTCTATAATCATAATTATTGAATTGTTGAGTTGTTGAGTTGTTGAATTGTTGCAGAATCTCAACAATTCAACAAACTGAACGCAGTCCGCTCAAACTTCAACAACTATTTTAAGCCCAGACTTGCGTTCCCTCCGTGCAGTTTTTGCACATCTCAATTTCTGAGCGAGAACGGATGAGGGTTTTTCTGAATTTTTGATAGCTTTCTCCAAACCATAAGTCCTTGAAAGTCTGAATTTTCATATCGCCCAAACGATAGTGAGCGTCTTTGTCAAAACAACATGGCACCACCAAACCGTCC
>JAYVIV010000236.1:0-19477 GCA_043769985.1 Arcicella sp. | reverse complement strand
ATTTCCATCAATCATGGCGTCCCAGTCATCGGGATTGCCATCTTGAATTGGAGTTAGTCCGTGTGCATTTCCAGCATTATTAACTAAAATGTCAATGGTACGAAATTCTTCTGGTAGGGTATTCAAAGCCTTCTCAACCTCCTGACGATTCCTTACATCAAAGGCTAAAATATTTACTTTCACCTTATCAGAAAGTGATTCTTGAATTTCATAAAGACGGTCTAAGCGTCTTCCGCAGAGGATTAGATTGATTCCTAAGTCTGCAAAGGCTTCAGCAGTAGCCTTTCCTATACCCGATGTAGCACCTGTAATGAGAGCAAGTTTTGACATTTTTTTTAGTTGTTGAAGTTTGAATTGTTGAGTTGTTGAAAGGACAGTATATTTTTTATTAAATCATCGAATTTATTGGAAACAATGTTATCGAACGCCTTCAACAATTCAATAACTCAAACTTCAATAATTATTTAAGAGGTGAAAATTCAGCGGGTAACATATATTCAGATTTAACCGTTACGGTGAGTGAACCGCCCGCTTTCTCTTCGGATGCTTTTCTAACGGCTTGCCATTCTGGACTTGCCCCGAAAGTTTTAAAAGAAGCCAAACCTTCTTCTTTTGATTTATGCGCTAAGAAATATATCAACATATCTTCCGAACCTTGTTCTTTATCTGTTGGATTCCAGTACATAATATTAGTCATGCCATTCTTCTCAAATAATTTAAGCGTATAATCTCTAAAACGTGACATCAGATTTGGCAAATGGTTTGGCGTAGCTTTATAAGTACGTAATTCAAAAACTCTATCCCCAACAGATTTCATATTATTTGGAGAATAATCGGTGGTTTTTAAGAAAACGTTTTCAACTTTTGCTACTATTTCACCATTAATAGCAGCGTTTTTCATCACGGCAATCCAATCTTTATCTCCCATAAATGCTGACCAAGATTTATCTCTTTCTTCACGTGAGGGATAGGAGAGAAGATACATTAATTTATTTTCCTTATTTTCTCCCAAAGGTAGCCAGAAGCCCTCTAAACGCATATTATATTTGTAAAAATAGTTTAAAGTATGCTGTTGGAAACGATTCATCAAGTCTTGAAACTTGCCTTCCGAAGCGTAATAGGTACGTAATTCATACAAACGAGAATTCGCATCTGATTGTGCCTGAACCGCAAAACTGGCAACAATTAAGAATAATAAAAGAATAAATTGCTTTTTCATTTGGATATGTTTTAGGTTTTATTGTTTAAGTCACGAATGCTCGAATTATTATTAATCAAAAATCGCTTTCATAGCAAGTTAGAGTTTTCATTGGTGCATTGGCAATTCAATTACTGAATTCCCACAATCTCCACACGTCGATTTTTCTTTTTGTTATCTTCTGTATCATTAGGAGCAACAGGTTTTGTCCCGCCATATCCTTTATATGACAAACGTTCTTCATCAATTCCCTTACTCACGAGATAATTTAAAATTACTTTTGCACGATTTTCGGATAAAGCTAAGTTCAAACGATTATCACCAATGTTATCAGTGTGTCCACCAATCTCAATCTTCGTTTGTGGATTTATTTTCAAGATTAAAACAACCTTATCTAATTCAGTACTTGACTCTTTTTGCATAATAAAACTACTTTGCTCAAAGTAAACATTATTTAAAACAATCGCCTTCCCTTTCTCAATTTTGTCAAAACTTTTATCAGTTGCGGTTGGTAGTTTCTGCTTTGGATTAGCCATACTTGATGATAAAGTTGACTGGTTAGTAATTACTGGTTCTTTGGTTTTTAATAAAGATATTTCCTTACTACGATTAGAATTTGGGTCAATTCTACTGATATATTTAGCATAACCAACTGCCTCAACCTCAAGTATATAACTCGCTACTGGGCTTAATTCAGATGAATACTCATCTCCATTTTTTACTAATGCTAATTCTTGCCCTGATTTTACATCAGTCAATTTTGCTGAACACTTGTCTATCACTTTGCGGTTTCGGTCATCGATAACGCTAAATGTTAATTTACTATCATCTTTCGTTAACCAATATGGAGGAATAGGTTGGTTTTTCATTGAACTATCGGGCATAATTTTTCCTTCAAAAGGTTTATAACCATCTGCTGATATTTCTATTAAATAATCTGTCTTTTCAGTTAATACAACTGCCAATTTTTCACGGAGAATATCGGTTTTACCAGAAGCAATAATCTCTTTAGTTGAGTCATAAACTTTAAAATTGGCAGACACTTTAACCTTTTTTCTTGCATCAATAGCATACAATTGAAGATTATATTTCCTTAAAGAACGCATTTTTATAGATTTACTAACATCATCAACGCTGGCGGTAAAACGACTTTCATAATCATCATAACCTGTTAATTTTGCCTTAATTAGGTATTCTCTACCCGGTTTTAAGTCTGCACTACATTCGCCGTTTGGCATCGTAATCATTGCTGCCACGGGTTTATGATTCATCGCATCAATCAAACTAAAAAATACCTCTCTTATGGGTTTATTATCGTTAGCATCATAAGCCTTCAAACTCAATACCGAAAAATTCCGAGACATCGTTACAACGTGTTTCTTAGGTTTTCCTAAGGTCGTGTAAGTTACATTTTCATTTTTGATGTAATAACCTTTAACAAATGTTTCTATGTTGAAATTATCTATTTCTGTTAGCGGTAATTTATACTCTGGGTAATTTTCAGAGGTCTTTCCTTGGAATAAAATAGCTGTTTTTGAAGGAGTTACCTTGAACACAGCATCCAAGATTCGTCCACTTGTTGAATCAACAGCACTAAAAATCAAGGCTGATTCTTGTGGTTTTGGGGTTAAGGGGCAAACTAATTCATTATTAGTTAATTTGGAAATCTCTTGTTCAAACTTCTCAAAACCTTCGGCAATAATTTCTAAAAAGAATTTGTTATCAGGCGTTAAACTTACCGTTGCATCTCCATTTTGCAATTTTACTATATCCGTTTTGTTTGTTTTTGTAGTTAAATCGGTGATTTTATAGTCTCCAATCGTTACGGCTTCATTTGTTGTTCTGTTAGTTGCCTTAATATTTAAAACGAAAAGGGCTTTCTTCAGGCTGATATTAAAAGCGTATTTTTTGTCAATATTAAAATCAGCCATATTGAAGAACAGGCTTCTTTTAGGTTCATATCCGTCTGCGGAGATTTCAACCGTAAATATTTCTCGTTCTGCCACTTTCACCGTTACATCAACTTCATCTTTAAATGAAAAGGTTTTCTGCTCTTTCTCTAACTTTATGTTGAAAGTTGCTTTCAATGGTTTGTTTGTCAAAATATCAAAAACAGCAAAATTTACTGGTAAACGTTTCTTTTTAAATAAGGTGAAATTTACAATGCCGCCTTCAGGGGCTTTGTCAATCTTCTGTTTTGACAATTCTACGTAATCCTCAGCTCTGATATTGAGTTCATAAAAGCCTGAGCGTTTTAAATTTGCCGTAAAATCATTGGTTTTATTTTTAGTAGCCTGCTTCACTTCAGAGGTCTTCATATCGGCAATTTTAACGAGTGCATCTTTAATTGGCTTTTGAGTTTCTGCATCTATAACCTTGATGGTCAAAGGATAACGATCAGTTGCCATTTTTACCCTATATTCGTTTTTCTCACCTAAAATTACGTTAGTAATTGGTAGAATATTTCTGGCAGTTGCAAATCCATCTGCAATAACTTCAATTTTTAGGTTATCATCTTGAAACATACTGACAGAAAAGTAGCTATTTGCTTTAACATTTTCAGCCTTAAATACTTTTCCAGTTTTTTCTGATGTAACAATAAAACTTGCCTTGATGGGTTCATCTTTTTCTAAGTCAAAGGCAAGTAAATTGGCTGTATAAACTTTCTTTGGAATTAACTTAATTGGCAAATCTTTTAAATCTTCGGTTTTCGTAATTAGCTGCTCGTTATCTTCAAAGAATTCTGAGGATACAATTATTTTATATTGCTTTCCAGTCAATAAATTCGTGCCACACTCACCCGTTTCTGAATTAGCTTTCACTTCTGCCACTTGGTTGGTAGCAATTTCAGTAATGGTTACTTTCGTATCCTTTAATAACTCATTTGTACCTGCATCATAGGCTTTCACCACAAAATTTGAAGCAATAGGATTTAATTGAATGATACTGACGGGCAGTAATTCACTACGTTCATCTACCCGTAAAGAAAGACTCGAATTTTTGTAGCCTTTCATCGAAGCCTCAATTGAGTAATCCTCCTTTAACCGAAATGTACCTTGATTTTGTAATGTACTTGCATTGTATTGCAGGGCAATAGACTGTCCAGTACTCACTTCTTTCGCCTCAAAATTAGCGGGAACTGTCAAATTAGTTTGTGAATCAATCGCCAAGAAACTTAACTGGAAAACTTCATTGCTGTTTTTTGTTTTGCCTCCTAATGGAATCAAGCTAAAGTCTTGTTCAAAAATTTCACAATCTTTTTTCTCCGACAAATCGACAACAACTTTCTTGCGATAATAGCCTGATTCGCTAATTTCAAAATTATATTTTCCATTTGGTTTTAAAATGGCTGAAAAACGTCCATCCAGAGCATCAGACATAAACTCTGCAATGATTTTATCAGGATTTGCAATTTCAGAAACTAAGATTTTTGCTGCTAAGGCGTTTTTTGAAGTTGAATCAGTAACATAACCTTGAATGGTTGCAACTCCCTCAATTGGAAGCGTGGCGGTGTAAATATCACCATCCTGTACATAATACATAATTTCACCGCAAGCAGGCACTGCTACAAATTGGTCAGGGCCAGAGGTATTTAAAAAATCTAAGGCAATTGGGTCTGTCCATGTGCCATTATTTTGCAGTTCGCATTTATAAATATCAAAATTCCCTTGTCCATCTTTTCTGATAGATGAAAATATTAAAGTTTTGCCATCAGGCATAATTCTTGGAGCTTTCTCACAAATAAGATTAACAGGACTTGGCAATTCAATTGCTGTTTGCCACTTGCCATCGTATCCACGTTCTGACCTCATAATTCGATAACAGCGTTGTTGAGCGTCTTTTTTATCCCCAAAAGTATATTGTGCTCGAGCAAAATATAGATATTTCCCATCGGCAGAAAGTGAAGGATAACCCTCATAATCCACAGAATTGATGGGTTTCCCTAAGTTCATCGGGGATGACCATCCGCTTTTTTCTCTGATTGAGTAATAAATATCTTCATGTCCATCAGAATCTTTGCCATTCGCTGAAAAAAATAATAAATTACCATCATAACTCAAACAAGGACCACCCAAAGGGGCTTTTTCAAAAAAAGTAGTCGTAATTTTGGGGATTGCTGTGGGGACAGACCAATTTTTGCCATTTCGATGAGATTCAAATAGTTTCCAATCACCTTGACGGTCAGACTCGAAAATAAGCGTTTTGCCATCAGCACTAACTGAGGGAGCATATTCTGTAAATTTAGTAGTATTAATGGGAGCAGGAAGTGCTCTATCATTTTGTGAGAAAATACGATTAACTCCAAAACACAGAATCGACAATACTAAAACAACCGTTTTTATGTTAGTGGTACTCTTTTTCATGGGGATATTGCAAAACACAAAATTACTTAATTTTAGTCATTCATTTGTCTAAATTTAAAAGCAATTAGAATATAAAATAAAATACAAAAAAGCATTGAAAATCAGATAGTTAAAACAAAAAACGCATGAATAAAAAATTAAATTTATGAAAAGCGTGATATTGATACGAAATTAAAAAAAACTAAATAATAAATACAATCTAAATGAAGTATCTAATCGTAGGTCTTGGTAACATTGGACCTGAATATTTACTAACTCGCCACAATGTGGGTTTTATGGCTCTTGACCGACTGGCGGGTGAATTTGAGACGAAATTTTTGCTGGAACGTCTCGCCTATCATTCCGAAATAAAACACAAGGGAAAAGTAATCCATTTAATTAAACCAACTACTTTTATGAATTTGAGCGGAAAGGCAGTGAATTATTGGATGAAAGAATTGAAAATAGAGAAAGAAAATATTTTGATTGTTACCGACGACATTGCTTTACCTTACGGAAAATTGAGAATGAAACCAAAAGGCTCGCATGGGGGACATAACGGTTTACGGAATATTCAAGAAATTTTAGGGGATTCTTACTACGCAAGATTACGCTTTGGAGTTGATGATGATTTTGGGAAAGGAAGACAAATTGATTACGTTTTAGGGAACTTCCAAGGAGAACAATTTGAACAATTACCAGAACACTTAGATAAGGCATCAGAAATGATATTGAGTTTCTGTTTACAGGGCTTAGATAAGACCATGAATACCTACAATTAGTAATTGTATTATTCTAAGAAACTGAGCTTGCGGTTTTGAATATTAGAAACAAAATGTTTGCAAACTTTTATAAGTTTCAACAAAATAATATTTGGAACAAAAGCACCCTAAAACTCTAATAGCCACTTTGGCTACTGATACTTAGGGACTTGTAAAAAATTTTTTCAGACATTTGCAAGAAAAATTTGCAAGAATCAAAAATATTGCAGAACTTTGCATCGTTAAATATTAGGTAGTATTTATTAGATAATTCTAAGAATATTTTCAAAAATATTTTACCAATTGTGTGACTTATTTAAAGTTTTTTCGTTTAAAGAATATTACATCGAAAGTTTGGGTGAGGGGAACTTTTTAGCACGAAGTTTATGTTTATTTATTAGTAATAATTAAAAAATAATTGTTAAGAAAGTAACGTTATTAAGTCAAAATAAAGTTACATTTTAGATATAATTGCCTATCATTACTCAAAAAAAATGTGTTTTAGGACTTTATAAAAATTGAAATTTTACCACAACGTAAGTATTTCTTAGAAAATAATTTTTTAAAGTTTAGATATAAGATGGTATTGGTTGTTTGAAAAAAAACAAAAAAGATTTTTCATAGTTAAATAGGTTTAGAGGTAAGACGGGAAAGGGTGTTTCCCTTGGAAGCACCACTTTTTTTAAGCTGACAAACTTGAATAAGTTAACATAAGATACAAAAGATTTTTCATAGTTAAATAGGTTTAGAGGTAAGACGGGAAAGGGTGTTTCTTTTAGAAACACCACTTTTTTACACCAACTATTTTAGATGTGTGCAGAAAGAATTGAGGGGATATTTGGTTAGTTTCTAAAGTAGTTTTAATGCAGTTATTTTTCATAGTTAAATAGGTTTAGAGGTAAGATGGGAAAGAGTATTGCTAATGGCGATGCTCTTTTTATTTTGCCTTAATCTCACAAAAAATCCTTGAAATTAGCAAATGCCAATTTCAAGGATTTTTGTTTATAAAAATAAAACACTTTTAAGCCAGACGTTTTCGCAGTGCCTCAAAAAGCACCACCCCCGTAGCCACTGAAACATTTAATGAACCAACTCTTCCCGACATTGGAATCGTCGCCAATTCATCAACAACTCGCAACAATTCTTCCGAAATTCCATCTTCTTCCGAACCCATAACCACGGCAGTAGGTATGGTGAAGTCAATATCATAAATATTTTTAGATAATTTTTCAGAACAAGCAACCACCTGAATACCAGAATTTTGCAAATATTTAATTGTCATAAATAAATTTTCTTCTCTACATACAGGTAGAAAATTTAATGCTCCCGATGAAGTCTTCATGGCATCTGCATTTATCTGAGCTGCCCCTTTTGTAGGTATCACGATGGCATGAACTCCTGTACATTCTGCCGTTCTTGCAATTGCTCCAAAATTACGTACATCCGTAATACGATCAAGAATGAGAAGCAGCGGGACTTGCCCTTTTTCATATACATCAGCCACCACATTTTCAAGTTTTGCGTAATTAATTGCCGACACAAAAGCGATTACACCTTGATGATTTTTGCGGGTTATTCTGTCTAATTTCTCGGAGGGAACTTTTTGGACAGGTACACCACGCATACGAGCGAATTCTAACACTTCAAGACTGCCTAACTCTCTCTGAACTAATATTTTATCTATTTCTTTACCCGCACGAAGCGTTTCTAAAACCGATTGAATTCCAAAAACAATATCCTTACTCTCAGGTTTTGTTTGATTGAAGTAATTATTCTGAAATGGCTTTTTATATCCTTCTGGCTTCTTATAACCCTCTGGTTTATTTTCTGTTGACATAATGTGAATTTTTTACAAAGTTCGTGAAGTTTTCTTGGTGTTCTTAGTATTTTGTGTTTTTTAAACGATTCTAATTTATAAATTTGGAATCATTTTTTTAAATATTTTGTATTCGTAATACTATACTTGATTCAAATTGAATAATATTGTCAACTGGTATAATTATACTAATCATAAAATAGTACAATGTTTGTTTTTTATCAAACGGTTGTTTTATTTAAAAATAATGTATTAACTTTGTGAGCTGTCTGTGGAAATGTACAAATCGTTCTTTGAAGTATCACACAGCTTGCCGATCTTAAATATCTGAAATTCAGATACTTACTAATTTTCTTTTCTCATTCCTTACGTATCGCAGGAAAACATTTCACAGAATAATCCTAATACCACACATCAAAATTATTGCTTTTTTATCTCTGAAACAGACTTCTTGTCGAAGTCGATGATTATCTATTTTCAACGTAAGCCAAAAGAGGTTTACTTAACCTAAAAGAAAGGAATTTATGAAACAAACGATGAAAGTAATCGTAGCTATTTTAGTATTTAGCTCGGTTGTTTATGCTTGCAAAGTAAAACAGCAACAAAGTAATTCGGCTCCTCAGAAAATTCAACCCGTAGCCGTTCAAGAAGTGGACGATGAAAGTTTGATTAAAATGTTATCAAGAAACTGGGTAGTGAATGTTGTGAATTATCAGGCGGATGCTCGTAAGAATGTACTTTATGAACGTGGAATTGATGCAAATTTACACGATTTCTCCAAGGAATCCTTTAAAATTACCGAAGATGAAAAAGTTGTTTATACAGACGAAGGTGGTATAAAACATACAGGAACTTGGGATTTAAAAGACAGTAACACGAAGTTAGTCATGGACTTTGAAGACGGACAAGAAGTATCTTGGAATATTATTGAAAAACATAAAAATCAGTTGGTTATTCACATGAGTATTGATGCTCGCAAAGTGAAATGGGACATCAGTAATTTAAGTGAAATTGATATACCAACAGCAGCCGTTTTTGCAGGATTTTATGCAGGAATTGTCGATGAAAAAACTGAAACGGTGAATATTACCTATAAAATGAATCCGAGAGGGTAGTTTTAATTAAAAGTTAAAAATTAATAATTAAAAATTACCAGAAGAAAGTGAAAATACGATAACATTATCAACAAAAAAATGCCGATTTGGAACTTATAATTCTGAATCGGCATTTTTCTTAATTCTTAATTCTTAATTCTTAATTCTTAATTCTTAATTCTTAATTCTTAATTCTTAATTCTTAATTTATTTCGTTGCAATATAAAAGAAATCAAAACACTCCTCTGCATCGTCGTTTAGGAAATAATCTTTATAAGTTATATCTGTAACTAATTGATTATCAGATTTTTGGATAATATTTCTACTCATTCTGTTGGCAATGTCATACGGAATTTGCAACATCCATCTTGGCAAGCGGTATTGAAGGTTGAAAATATCAAAACGAGTAATTTTTTCTACTGAACGTTTATTTTTTTCGTAATAATCCAGCACTTTAGCATTTCCATGAATTCCTTTGGTTTCAATGCTTGAAAAGTGCTTCAGAATTAGATTTTTCAGTTCACTCGCTAAATATTCACGAACGTGCCAAGGATTGCGAGAAAGCGAATATTTGCGGTTTACGGTCGTTAGAATTAGTTTTCCGCCTGGCTTCAAAACTCGATTTGCTTCTTTGATAAATTCGTTATCATCTTCAATGTGTTCAATCACTTGGAAGGTTACGATAAAATCAAAAGTATTGTCTTCTAAACCCTTCAAAGGAGGCAAAAACATATCGATAAACTTGAAATTTGGGTATTCCAGAGCCAATTTTGTCATTAAAGGCTCGTTTTTATCAACGCCCGTATAATTGGAAATTGAAGGAGCTAAAACTGCCACGCCACGACCAGTTCCGCAACCAATTTCAAGTAAATTTCCTGAAATCATTTTGGATACTTCAATGTACGGAAATAACAATCGCTGATGAACAGGATTGTCGGAAACGATGTCAGAGGAGGCAATTTCTGTGGTTTTGTACATGGTGAATATTTTTTAAGTCTGTAAGTCGCAAGGTGTAAGTATTAAAGTTTTAAGTGTTTATTTTCACTATTTGAATCACTTATGACTTAGAGAAGTATGACTTGCGACTAAATTTTTATCAAATTTACCTCTTTTGCTTGACATCAGAAAAATACTTGTTAAATTGGTTCGTTATACTACTAAAAATTGATACTCCTCTAATTAAAGGATATACTAAAATGAAAAAAATACTATTCTTTTTCTTGTCAATTGCATTATTGTCTGGTTGTGTTGTTAACGGACCAAAATCCAAACAAGCTATTCCAATTGATAATAAAGTTGCCTTGCAAAAAATCCTTGGCAAAAGTAGATTCTTGGATAATGGGTCTTCAGTTAGAGTTTATCTGAGTGTTGATGCCAACAGAAATATTAATTTAAGCGAAGCAATGAAGGAATTTTCTATTAATTATAGTTTATTTCCTGACTATGCTAATAAACAGCAGTTATTAAGTTCAGGTACAATTGCTTTAAATTCCGAGAATTTATCGAGTGATAGTGATTTATTTACGGTTTGGTTTGATATTCCAAAACCAAAGGATTTATTCACTGCCGTTGCTCAAATGACAATCAAGGATTTAAAAACGAATAATAGTGCAGGTAATGATTGTTTATTAAGATTTCAATCGGGGAAAGTGGGAGATTATTTTATGTTTTTTGATAAATCAGGTAATAAACCTCTGGCAAAAAACTATTTTTCTGTTGAAGACACCGTTATCTTAAAGAGTTTAGATAATCGTCCACAAACATTCAAGGCATTTCGTTATAAATATGAATTCGAGGCGGCGATTTCGCCTATGTCCACCACGCCAAGAACGGCTTCAAAGAGTTTATATGTTGATTCTGCATTCACAGTAACTTCAAATACGCCAATTGTTTTATCTCACGAAGCTCTTTATTATTTTTCAAGAGATACTACGGAGGTTTACGGAATCGGAATGGTGGTTACGGATAAAAGATTTCCAAAATTAACCCGTCCCGAGAAGTTAGTTCGCCCTTTAATTTATATGAGTACTAATGCTGAAACCAATGATTTATATAATTCAAAAGAACCGAAGCGGACTTTGGATAATTATTGGTTGAATATTATGCAGGGTAATCAAGCAACCGCAAAACGTACAATAAAAGCCTTTTATCAGCGTGTGGAGAAAGCAAATCGTTTATACACTACTTATAAAGATGGGTGGAAAACCGATAAAGGAATGGTTTTTATAATCATGGGCGACCCAGCAAAAATTACTCGCACGAAGGATAAAGAAATTTGGACATACACCCGTGCCTCGCAATATTCTGAATTGAACTTCACTTTCACAAAACGCTCGAATCAGTTTGCTGATGACCATTACGAATTGCAACGATACGCAGAATATCAGTCAATTTGGTTTCCAACGGTGGAACAATGGCGGAATGGGGATGTGGTGGCACGTTGATAGAAAAGAATAGTCATTCAGTCTTTACTTTGATATATCAAAAAAGTTAAATTGTCTTGAAAATTCAATCAAAGAAACCAGAATATGGTTCACGTTCTTTATTAAGTTCTCCAACAATTATACTTTTCGGAATTTTATTGCCATACTCGTCATAATCCCAACTTTGGTTAGGTAACCCATCCATATAATAAGATTGAAAATGACCATAGCCACACTCATTCAATGAGTGTTCTATTGATTTAATAGAACCATTATTATAGTAAAGAATCTTTGTCTCAAAATTAAATTGAGGTTGAATAATTCTTTCAGATTTCACTTTTCCTGCTCTGGAATAATGTCGATATGCTATTTGGTTACCAACTGAATTATAAATTTTTTCATGGTCAACTTGAACTTTTTTATACACAAAATTCAATGAATCATTCGTTTTATATTGAAGCAGCAAGTGTTTTTTTTCGTATGGGGTAAAGGTTGAATCATAATATTTTCTTGAAATATTATATGGTGTACCTTTGGAGTAATAGTCCTCATTAGAAATTTGCCCAGAAGGATAGAACCACTCAGATTTACCGTTCAACATATCGCCTAAATAGTTTTGTTTGCAAAAAACAGTACCATTCGGATACCAAATCGTCCTCTTTCCATTTCGAATACCGTTCAGATATTCTTCTTCAATTTCTATTTGCCCATTACTATAAAACTCTTGTTTCTTTCCATGCTTAATTTTTTTCTCTTCATAATTATATAATTTTCTTAGGTCTTTTAACATCCCAAAACCACTTTTGTATTGCCATTCTCTAAATTCATCAGCCTTTTTATATTTTTCATTTCCTCCACATAGGTGTACATATATTTGTCCATCTACATAACGCCCTAACATGATCCATTCTTCACCTACTGATACGCCCATATCGCAAGAGGTGTATTTTGAATATTCAAAAATTTTATCAATTTTCTCTCCTTTGAATAATTCTACTATATCAATATTTAACAATCCAATTGTTGCTGCAAAAGGGTCTTTGGTTTCTTTTTGATAGTCTTGTTCTCCTGTGATTTTCACTAAAGCAATGAAATCGTATCTCTTTGAGTCTTCTAATGTATTGAAAGTAAAATTAGACCCTCCACAAATACAGGCTTTTGAATTTGGAGATAAAGAAATAGAAAAGAAGAGAATTAATAGAATTTGGTTTTGAAATTTGATTGAAAGGCTTGACATGGTCGTAGTGTTTAATTGGTTTTAATCAATTAAACGACTAAAATACATTTTTTATATATTTCGAAGAAAAGTTGTAAATTCTACCTCCCCCAATCCAACGCCAACTTCCCAATCTTCTCCCCACACATTTTTCCCCCTTCATTATCACAGAAATAATGGATTCCTCCGTAGATTCTGGACATACCCGCTTCGTTTGCCATTTTCTTTAAGCGAGTAGAATCTTTTGGAAAATAATGTCCTAAAACTATAGCCGCTGCCGCCGAGAATGTTGAATGTCCTGAGGTGTAAGAAGGAAAATTTGGAACTTCTAAGGAATGTTTTAAATCATTATCCACCTGTGAAGGTCTTGGGAAAAAGTATTTATATTTTGTTGCCCAACAAGCAATAGCGGCATCTTCCTCCGCACGATTCAATTGTTGAAGGATTTTTGCGGTTCTTAATTCTGTAAAATGCTGGTTTCTTATGAGTTCTTCGGCAATTTTATTCCAATGTCCTGGCGGAGTAAATGTGCCTACACCATCTGCCCAAAACGCTGCAATACGCTTCTGTTCGGATGTTTGTGTATAGCTGATGGCTTTTACAGAATCAATATCTTGCTTAAATTTCTGACTTTTAATATCTGGTGGAGCGGGAGGTTGTGGATTGCCAAGAACTTCATTTTTGTCAAACCAAGTTTGAACCATTCCCATCATTGGAAGTAATGGAGCGTGTTTTGGGTCATCTTGACTAACCCATGAATGTTTTATTTTCTTTGCATTATCTTTCCAATTTTGATTTTGGTCTTTGGCATTATCAAAGTTATCGCCTTTTGCATACGCTATCACTTTCTCAGCAATTTGTTCTCCCAAACGTCCCCCTGCAAGAATATCACTTTTCAAATTTGCTCCAGACCATAATCTGGTATTTCCGTGTTCAAGTGCTTTGTTATAGAGATAATTATTTTCAGCGGGGAATAATTTACTCAAAATCTTATAAGAAACTGCTGCTACAACTGCATCTTCGGAGGGATAGGAAGGTAAATGAGTTTCGGGTGATGTTGTGTTCAAGCCGCTGTGTGAAGGACTTAGTCTCATGAATTTGTATTTATAAAACCAAGTTGTTACTAACGCATCGTATTGTGCTACACTCAAGAGCGCATACGCACGAGCTGCGAATGGGGGTGAAGCCATCGGTTTTGTTGGGTCAGGTTTTTCACCATCTTTGGGTGGATGATTATACTTTGCCACTAATTCACGAGCAATTTGATTCCAGCGTAAAACCCCGCCAGAAGCCCAATGATTTACTGCAACATCTTGAGCATAAGTACGTTGCGAAATGGCTGATTTAGATTGAATGAGTTCTTTTTGGTATTCGTCAGAATTTACATTGGCAGGGACATCAACGGAATAATTTTTTGGTGAAGTAATAATAATTGTTTTCCAAGCACCACCATTGGCATCTGCATTATCAAAAGTCAAGGCTGGAAATTCAGGTTTGGACACAGGCGTATACTCCTTACAACTTGATAAGGGCAACAAAATGCAAAGCAAGGCGGTGTGCAACAATATTTTAAGTGGTTTTACGCTCATTGTAAATAAGGAAGTATAAACCGTTTAGAACAAAAACCGTGCAAAAAATCTAAATTGAAGCCCTTTTCCCCAACAATACCAATCCCAAAAATGTAATTGCACCATTCAACAATAATTTCTCAAAACCAAATTGATACCCATTCAACCATTCCTTTGAATTGATGTCAATAATGTATGTTAAAACTGGGGCTATTATACATACAAAAGGAACAAGAGAATCTCTTACAGGGGTTTTTGTGAATAATCCAAAAGCAAAAAGTCCTAATAATGGTCCGTAGGTATATCCTGCAATATTGAAAACCGTTGAGATAATCGAAGAACTACTCACAGCATTAAAAATTAAAATTATCACGAAAAATAAGGCTGAAAAACCGATGTGGGTATAATGCTTTATGGTAGTTCTTTTGGATTCTTCGTATTTTTCGATATGCATAAAATCAATACAAAAGGCTGTGGTTAAAGCAGTTAGGGCAGAATCTGAACTGGCATAAGTGGCTGCGGTGATTCCTAATAAAAATGTAACGGCTGCCAATGTACCAAATTCTCCTCCCAACGCTAATTTTGGATATAACAAATCCGTTCTTGCAGGGATTTCAAAACCAATTTTGTCAGCGTATATGTACAATAAAGCACCTAAACAGACAAACATTAAAGTAGTAACGGCGAAGGTGCAACAAAACCAAAACATATTCTTCTGTGCTTCGCCAATATTTTTACAAGTAAGGTTTTTTTGCATCAAATCTTGGTCTAATCCCGTCATTACGATGGCAATAAAAATACCCGCCACAAAGTCTTTTCCGAAATGGTGTTTATAAGAAAAGTCATCAAAAAAGAACATTTGAGAATATTTGCTTTCTTGAATGGTTGAGATTATTCCACCAAAACCTAAATCTAATTTATTGGCAATCAAGATGATAGTTAGAATCAGAGCTGTTAAAAGGAAAAACGTTTGTAAAGTATCTGTTACAATAATGGTTTTTACGCCTCCACGATAGGTATATACCCAAATTAAGGAAATTGTTACCAATGAAGAAACCCAAAAGGGAATTCCCCAAGAATCGAAAATGGCTAATTGAAGCACTTGGACGGCTAAAAATAAACGGGCTGCCGAACCTAACGTTCGGGCGAGGAGAAAAAATGCTGAACCTGTTTTATACGACCATTTACCCAGACGTTTTTCTAAATAGGTATAGATAGAAATTAAATTAAGTCGGTAATATAAGGGTAAAAGCACCGTAGCGATTACGATATAACCAACCAAATTGCCAAGAATTATTTGGTAATAAGACAATTTATCAACGCCAACTGCCCCAGGAACGGAAATGAACGTAACACCCGAAATAGACGTTCCAATCATACCAATTGCGACTAACCACCATGGAGATTGTTTATTGGCAGTAAAAAAAGTGTTGGTGTCGGCACCCTTAGAAGTGTAATGAGCAACGACAATTAACATTAAAAAGTAAACAGCTAAAATTCCGAAAGCTAAACTTGTGGTCATGGGTATTTAGTTAATAATTGATAATTAATAATGAATAATTACAAATGAAGAATATCAAAATGCTTTCAATTCATTGAAGGCCAACAACTCTTAATTATTAATTATTAACTGTTAATTGTATTCCGTTTACCAAAATTGAGAAAATTTGTTAAATTTGCTATCATAAAAGACTAATAATTTTCACAATATCTGGATTACCAGTATTATCTTACTGAAAATCCGAGAAACCTAACATAGATAACAAAAATAGATGCGACCTTTTGAACAATACGAAGAAGACGTTGAAGTATTAGATCAAGTAATTGATGTTGATCAAAACGACCTCATGGTTTTCAATGATGAAATAAATACTTTCGATTTTGTGATTGATACATTAATGGAGGTTTGTGGCCACACGCCTGAACAAGCTGAGCAATGCACATTATTGATTCATTATAAAGGAAAATGTTCCGTCAAAAAAGGCACATTTGAAGAACTTGTACCCATGCGAAATGATATTTGTCGTCGAGGAATTGATGCCAGAGTGATTTAATTTTAGGTATGAATTATGAGGTAGTAGGTAATAGATTATGAATTTTGAGGTAGTAGGTACGAATTATTAAGTGATAGAGATTAAAGACTTGATTTAATTTCCTGTTATTTTATCTCTAAACGTACTATTTAATAATTCGTATCTTATAACCCACTACCTCATAACTTATACCTCATAACTCATACCTAAATTGAATTATCCATCAAAACTTATTGAAAACGCCGTAGAGGAGATTTCGAAATTACCTGGAATTGGAAAGAAAACTGCATTGAGAATGGCTCTCCATTTATTGAAAAGAGATGAACGGCAAACAATTCAGTTATCAGAAGCAATGATTGCGATGCGGACTAAAACTCGTTATTGCCGTCAATGTCATAATATTTCGGATGATGAATTATGTCAGATTTGCTCAAATCCTAAGCGAGATGAATCCATCATTTGTGTAGTCGAGGATACTCGTGATGTTTTGGCGATTGAGAATACTTCGCAGTACAGAGGAATGTATCACGTTTTGGGAGGAATAATTTCACCTTTGGAAGGCATTGGTCCCAATGATTTAAAGATTGAATCATTATTGAAAAGAATTTCAGATAGTATTGGAACGGAATCAGAGGTGAAAGAGGTAATTTTAGGCTTAAGTCCCACAATGGAGGGAGACACCACAGCGTTTTATTTAACAAAAAGATTAAAACCTTTGAACGTAAAAATTACAACCATTGCCCGAGGAATCCCAATTGGGGGTGATTTGGAATATGCTGATGAAATTACTCTGGGAAGAAGTATTGTGAGTCGAATTGTTTATGAGTAAATGATAAAATAAAATCATGCAAACAGCACAATTAATGCAGGAAATATTTAAACTACCTTTGGACAAAAAGTTCTTTGTGGTGGAACAACCGCTAAAATCTATTAAATCAGAAAAAGGCAATAAACGTCTTTCAGTTGCTGCCGAAGCACTGTATGATGATTATATGAAGGACAAGGAGCTAACAGCATTTTCTTTATTGTAAATAATTCTAAAACAACAATCTCATGAAAAAGACCATTTTTACCCTCAGTTTTATTGCAACAGTTTTTTATGGTTATGCTCAAAATGAAGTAAAACCCAATGAACTCACCTCACCCATTATGTTGGATTTCTTGAAGAATTTTCAACAAGAAAACACGATTAAAAAGTTTGAATTACCTTCAACAAGCATTCCTTTTACTTCCGAATTATCTAAAAGGGGTATTCAAGGAGATAAAAATTGGAAGCCTGAAACAGAAAATATTGATAATATGATTATCGTAAAACCTAATTTAGTTGAAATTATGAGAATGACCATAGTACGACCCGATGAAAGTATATATCACACAATGAAGATTGTAAATAGTAATACTAATAAAGTGAAACCAATTAAATAAACATTATTCTTAAACTAAACGAGCAATAAGTTCAAAAAATGCTCTTATTAAATCCATGAATCGTAAAAACTTCCTCCAAACCACCTTGGCATCCGCCTTTGCTATGTCTGGGTTCAATTCATTTAGCTTTTCTTTTAATAAAAGCTATAATAATAAATTGCCAAAAATGTCTTTGGAGCAAATTATGCTTGAAAATGCTCCTTTTTCGTTACCAGCTTTACCGTATGCCCCCGAGAGTTTAGAGCCAAATATTGACAAAATGACTATGGAAATACATCATGGTCGTCATCATAAGGCTTATATTGATAATTTGAATAAGGCGGTTGTTGGGACTTCCTTAGAAAAATCCTCTTTGTATGACTTATTAAAAGAAGCTGGTAAACACGCACCTGCCATCCGTAATAATGCAGGCGGACATTGGAATCATACTTTTTTCTGGAATGTGATGTCTCCCAAAGGCGGAGGAATTCCTAAAGGTGCATTAGCTGATGATATTGCAAAAATATTTGGTTCTTTTGATAAATTTAAAGAAGAATTTGCAAAGGCTGGAACTACTCGTTTTGGGTCGGGATGGGCTTGGTTAATTGTACAAGATAAAAAATTAGTGGTTTCGTCAACACCAAACCAAGATAATCCTTTGATGGACGTAGCCGAGAAGAAGGGTACACCAATTTTAGCTTTGGATGTTTGGGAACACGCTTATTACTTGAAATATCAAAATAAACGTGCTGATTATATCTCCGCTTTCTGGAATGTTGTAAACTGGGACGCAGTTAGTAAAAATTATGAAAATGCTTTGAAATAAAATTTTAGGTATGAGGTCGTAGGTATGAATCATGAGGTATCACTATGGAATACTTCACACCTTATACCTACCACCTCATACCTCATACCTAAAAAAAATGACACTTCTCGACACAATCCCATCGCTTGATTTAGCTGATTTTACTTCTGGTGATCCTACAAGCAAAGCTAAATTTGTACAAGATTTAGGTACAGCTTTTAATAATATTGGTTTCGTAGCCATTAAAAATCATGGTTTGACCAATGATAAAACCACAGATTTATACGACACCGTTCAGAAGTTTTTCCTTTCTTCGGATGAATTAAAACAAAAATATGCTATCGAGGGAATCTCAGGGCAACGGGGTTATATCGGTAAAGGAAAAGAAACTGCTAAAGGTTTCAAGGCACCTGATTTAAAAGAGTTTTATCACGTTGGACAACCAATTCTAAACGATGGTGACCCCATTTGGGGAGAATACCCAGACAATATTTTTCCAAGTGAATTGCCTGATTTTGAGCGAGATACGCTACACACTTACCGCACATTGGAAAGTGCAGGAAAGCAATTATTACGTGCCATTGCTTTATATTTAGAATTACCTGAGGACTTTTTTGAAGGTAAGGTAAAGCATGGTAATTCTATTCTAAGAGCCATTCATTATTTTCCAATTCCCAATCCAGAAGATTTACCAGAAGGAGCGGTTCGAGCTGCTGCTCACGGGGATATAAATTTGATTACGCTTTTGATGGGTGCATCTGCTGAAGGTCTGGAGGTTTTGAGAACGGACGGCAAATGGATTGCGATAACTTCACT
>JAYVIV010000235.1:0-4542 GCA_043769985.1 Arcicella sp. | reverse complement strand
AAACCATGTGACCAGTGGACGATATAGGTAAAAACTCTGTGATTCCTTCGATGATGGCGAGGAGAATTGCTTGTAAAAATGACATTTAAGATTATATTTTGGTTAATAAAATGGGTTAATTTTTAATCAATTATTACTTTCTGACTGTAAATTTCTTGATTCGTTTTGACTACTACAATATAAATTCCTCTTTTGAATTTGGAAACATTCAATTCAATAGATTTTTGTTTCGTGAGATTTTGTTCAAAAATAGTTCTTCCTGTTAAATCTACGAATGATAAATTCCCTGAAATGGGTTCAATAAACATTATTGTCAACTTTTCATTTGTAGGATTAGGATACAAATTGAAAAGATTATTTTCTTCAAGCAGATTCGACAAAATCACCAAAGTTTTCGATTCTATCCTTGCGTAGTTAGATTCAGAAACTGCTCCCAATGCTTTTAAACGATATAAATAGTTTGAATTATCTTTTAACTTTGTGTCTGTAAATTCTAATAAATTATCACTTTCAAATATTTTCTGAAAAGTAGTTTCTCCACTTGCTTGGCGTTCCAAAACATATTTATTTGCTGAAGGAACTGATTTCCATTTTAACTTAATGCTTTGGTAGGTGGCAACATCTTGTGAAATTTCAGGAGTTTGCAACAACGCAGGAGTTTGACTTGAAATTTCGCTATCTAATGACTCAGTTCTATCTCCGAAAGCTCTTAATCTGTAGAAATAAATCGTATTTTCTTTGAGGTCTTTGTCAATCCACTCAGTTGTTTTGCTGTCCAGAGTTACCAAAGACTTGTATCCCTCATTTGCTTCTCTCCTTTCCAATTTATAGCTAATAGCCCCTGAAACAGATTTCCAAGAAATTTTTAGAGAATTAAAATATAGAATCATGGAAGACAATTCAGGTTTTATTAACAATGCAGGCATTGAAACCTCAATAGAATCCGAGGTTGCTTCATTAGAATTTCTTGTTGTTATTATTTTATAAACATAGTTTTGATTGGGTTGCAAAGTACTGTCAATCAACGTTTTAATAGTATTATTATTCAAATTCAATAATTCAGAATATTGATTGGAATTCTTTAATCTTCTTGAAATTTGATATTTATCAGCCCCAATAACTGTCTCCCAGAAAACTTGAACTTTATTATTATATAAAATTGTTGAAGTTAATTTTGGTTTAGCCAGCCCCTCTAAGGTTTTCGAGGAAATTTGAGCGTACACAGATTCTGAAGAATCAGAAATAACTTTTAATTGGTAATTATAAGTAGTTGAACTTTGCAAAGCAAGATCAGTTAGTTCTGAAATGTCAGTTTTAAAAGTCTTGATTTTTTGATAACTATCCTCTTTTTCAGACTTACGTTCAACAACAAGCTGAGCGTTTTTAGATGAGAAAGGATAGTTCCAAGTAAGCTTAATTTGACTTACCGTTGAAGTTGCTGAAAAATTCTGAGGTTTTGCCAACGGCTCTTGTATTTTTATGGCATTAAAGGCTAAGGCTCTTGAATGAGCAATATTTTTAATATATGGTCCAACAAAAATTTGAAAGTCATCGGCATAATCCGTATGAAAAGGTGGTAAATAGGACAATGTCTTGCTTGTATATGGTATATTATTCAAGATTGTGACGGTATTATTTAACGTACTAATACTTTGAATATCAATTGGTTTTGAGAAATTTTCGCCTTGAAAAAAGTTATTTCTAAGCGTTAAATTCAAATTTTGTCCATTTTTTCTTACGGTAGTATCTTTCCCCAAAATAATTTGTTGATTCTCTTGAAATACCATTTTTATCATTTTATGGCTCTCGTCTGTATAGAATAATTTCTGAATATTTGGAGATAAAAGGTTAGCATTAGGTATTTTTTTGTAAAAGATTGGCTCAATTAGATTAAGCATTTCATTGGCTAAATTACCATACCCTTGCTTGGTATAATGCACTCCATCATAACCATCTAATCCCTCCACAGCATAAGGAATAACTTTGGGAAACAAATGAGCCAAACTTCTTTGAGACTCTCTGATTAAAGCACCAGAATTTCCATTAAGTCCGAATCTGACTAAGCCACTTTGGAAAACAACGAACTGCTGCACATTTGGGAAATCTTTCATGAAAAAACCCATCAGTTTCTTCAATTTAGCATCATACTCTGCTGGATTTGGTTTACTGAACAATTCATAAACCCCATGCCAAAAGAAAAATCCTTTTATGTTATTGATTAACCCCGATTTTTTTATTCTATATCCGAATGAATTATAAACACCTCCTGGATTTAGTCCAGTTCCTTCCCTGTCCATCAATAAATCAAGAAACATTCCTGGACCGCCACCTGTAATTATACATACAGGAATACCATATTTATTAGTAATTAATTCTTGAAGCATTGTTCCCCACGCCCCAACTTTTGGATTAAAATAATTTTCATTTACCGACCATGCAGTATCCCTCGGCAAATAGTCTTTTTGGGCATCTTGATTATATCTCCCGAATGTTCTTATGTATTTGTTTGTTGAGTAATAATCTACTACGTTTTGAGTATTTCCATTTGAATCACCATAAATGACATAAAAATCACCCGCAACTATATTTTTTCTTGAGGTTACTAAAACTGAATCCTTATCATTTTTTGAGGCATAAACAAATATGCTGTACTCGGCATTTTCAGCTATAATTTTTGCGTCGGCTGAAAATGAATCTTCCTGTGAGTTTACTTGAACTTTAACTTTTTGATAACCAAATAATTTTGCTTCTCTGTAAACTATAATTGAAACTGTCTTCCAGCCTTTATCCTGAATTGAACCCGAAATAGGAATTGTTCCAATGCTATTATCGTTTCTGGCGTACAACTGGAAGTCTTGAGGAATTTGGCTGAACACGAAAGGTGGATATACTTGCTGTGCGTTTATTTGGGTAAAAGTTAGAATTAAACCTATTAATAAAAAAAATATTTTGAAGAATTTTTGCACTGTCATGAATGTTGTTGAAAATTATAATACAAAAATAGCCACTAATTAGGTAATTAGTGGCTATTCTAAAAATTTATTCAATCAATTTTCTTATAATTTTGTTTCCAAATAGGCTTTCCAATTAGCATAAATTTCTTGGTAAATAACTGATTTTGAGAAATTTGGCTCAATCAAATCAATCTTTTCCATATTAATAAAAGCCTCTTTGGGAGTACTGAAAAACTTATTTCCAATGCCAGCTCCTAACGCCGCCCCTTTTGCTCCGTCAGTATCATATAACTCAACACTTACACCCGTAACATTTACGAGTGTTTGCGAAAATACATCACTCAAAAACATATTTGATTTTCCTGCCCGTATCACGGAAGGAGAAGTCCCATTTTTAGCCATGATATCCATTCCATATTTCAAAGAAAAAGCGATTCCCTCCTGTGCTGCACGAATAATATGAGCGTTTGTATGGATATTAAAATTAATGCCTTGAAAAGTTGAACTTATTGTTTTGTTCTGTAAAACACGTTCTGCTCCGTTACCAAATGGTAAAACTTTTAACCCGTTCGAGCCTTCAGTAATTTTGGAAGCTAACTCATTCATAGTTTGGTAGTTCATCCCTCCAGCAATATTATCCCTTACCCAACGATTCAAGATACCCGTGCCATTTATACACAACAAAGTCCCTAAGCGATTTTCATTATTCAACTGATGATTCACGTGAGCGAAAGTGTTTACTCTTGATTTTGGATCATAACTAACTTTATCTGACACTGAATAAATCACCCCTGAAGTACCGGCAGTTGCAGCAAACTCGCCAGGTTCTAACACGTTGAGAGACAGTGCATTATTCGGTTGATCACCCGCCTTATACGTCACAGGTACGCCCGCTTTTAAGCCCAAAACATCAGCAATTGAACTACTTAAACCTCCGTGATTAGAAAAAACAGGAAGAATATTTGGAAGTATATTTTTAGGAAATCCAAAGTATTGCAAAACATCTTCCGAGACAGAATTCGTTTGAAAATCCCAGAACATACCTTCCGATAAAGCAGAATTTGAAGTTGTAATTTCGCCCGTTAATTTCATAGATATGAAGTCTCCTGGCAACATAATTTTGTAGATTGAGCCATAAACTTTCGGTTCATTTTTTTTCACCCAAGCCAATTTTGAGGCAGTAAAATTTCCAGGGGAATTCAAAAGATGAGATAAACACTGCTCGGCACCAATTGCTTCAAAAGCTTTATTTCCAATTTCCACCGCACGACTATCACACCAAATAATTGATGGTCTGAGTACGCTCAAATTTCTATCAACCATCACTAAACCGTGCATTTGATAGGCAATTCCAATAGCTTGAATATCTTTAGGATTGTATTTACCCGAGGAGTTGCAACGAATAATAGCTTGTTGAATGCAATTCCACCACATTTCAGGGTCTTGTTCCGCCCAACCTATTTGAGGAGAAGAAATTGTATTTTCGCTGTCTGGAAATTGTGCGGAGGCAACTAATTTGCCAGTCGTGCCGTCAACAACAGATGCTTTGATGGAAGAAGTGCCTAAGTCTAAGCCTAAAAGTAGCATT
>JAYVIV010000234.1:0-11087 GCA_043769985.1 Arcicella sp. | reverse complement strand
TTCCATTTTTGAAACCTTCGGGCTATACAGGCATGGGCAGATACAGCAACGAACCAGGCAGTAACGGCTTGATTATCAACCAAAAAGGTGAATTAGTAGCCTGTGAACACGGCGATAGAAGAGTATCAGCAATGCCCTTAGCAGTAGGCGGAAAACGCACTTTGGCAGACAATTTTCAGGGAAAAAGATTCAACAGTCCCAACGATGTCGTTCAACATTCAAGCGGTGCATACTATTTCACCGACCCACCTTATGGACTCGACAAACACGAAAATGACCCAAGCCGTGAATCAGATATTTTTGGCGTTTACCGCATCGGAACGGATGGAAAAATCAGCGTTGTCATCAGCGATTTACAAAGACCTAACGGATTAGCCTTTTCACCCGATGAAAAGACATTATACGTTGCCCAATCCGACCCCAACCGAGCAATTATCATGTCATATCTTGTCCAAAATGATGGAAGTTTAGCAAAAGGAAAGGTATTTTTTGATGCAACATCAATGGGAAAAATAGACAAACTAAAAGGCTTACCCGACGGTATGAAAATCGACAAAAACGGAAATCTATTCGCCACAGGACCAGGCGGCGTATTAATCATCTCCCCCGAAGGCAAACTCTTAGGCAGAATAGACACCAACGAACTCACTGCTAACTGTGCATGGGGAGACGATGGTTCTACGCTTTATATTACTTCGAATATGTATGTTTGTAGGATTAGGACTTTGACGGTTGGGGATGGGTTTTAGGATAATGCGTTCTAATTCTTTTATTTTTAGTATAGTAATTTTGAATGTTCCTTTAAAATTATTGTGTTAATTACATTTTAGTCAACTGAACCAAATTTTTCAAATCTGCATTCGATAAATCACCCAACCAAGTTTCGCCAGTTGTGATACTCATATCCGCCAAATCACGCTTAGAACGTATCATTTCATCAATTTTTTCTTCCATAGTTCCTTGATTAATAAGGCGATAAACCATCACATTTTTGGTTTGACCAATTCTGAAAGCCCTATCAGTTGCCTGATTCTCTACCGCAGGATTCCACCATAAATCATAGTGAATTACGTGATTTCCTTGCGTAAGATTTAGCCCCGTCCCTCCTGCTTTCAACGATAAAATAAAGATGGAATCGGCTCTATTTTTCTGAAATCTTTCCACTAAAACATCTCGTTTTTTGCGGTCGATACCGCCGTGTAGAAATAAAGGTTCAGTCCCAAATCGGTCTTTAATAAATTCAACCAACAAATCACCCATGGCGGTATATTGCGTAAAGATCAACACTTTTTCATTAGCCTCTTGAATATTTTCCAAAATCTCAATCAATTGTTGAGCTTTCCCCGATTCTTCAAGTGTCTTTTTACCCTTATGCAAATATTGAAACGGATGATTTCCAACCTGTTTCAAGGCAGTCATCAGCTTCAAAACCAAGCCTTTACGAGCAATCCCTTCGTTTTCTTCAATATCAGTTAAACTCTGTTGCACCACACTTTCATACAACGCCGCTTGTTCTTTGCTAAGTTTGGTATAGTAATTATTTTCAATTTTATCGGGTAAATCTGTGATGATTATTTTATCCGTTTTAAGTCTTCGTAATAAAAATGGAGAAGTTATTTTCTTAAAAATTTCAAGTTTTTCGTGGCTGTGTTCCAACTGAATGGGCTTCGTATATTCAGTCGTAAATTTGCTCAGATTGCCCAAATATCCCTTGTTCGTAAAATCTAAAATACTCCAAAATTCGCTCAAACGGTTCTCCACTGGCGTACCACTCATGGCAATTTTAATGTCTGATTTAAGATTTTTTACCGCCTTCGTTTGCTCAGTATCAGGATTTTTGATGTTTTGAGCCTCATCAATTGCCACACAATACCAATTATATTTTTTGAATATTTCAGCATCACCTCTCACTGTTCCGTAGGTCGTAATCACCAAATCGGTTGTTGTTTCAACATTTTTCAAATCTAATTTCCGCTTATTTCCATGATAAATTTGGAACGTCAAATCGGGAGCAAAACGATTAATTTCCTTTTGCCAATTGGTCAATAATGTAGTCGGAACAACGATTAAAGCCTTATTTTTCGTAAATGCCCCTTCTTGTTTAAACTTCAACAAAAGCGTAATTACCTGCAACGTTTTCCCCAAGCCCATATCATCGGCAATCAAACTTCCGAACCCTAATTGCGTATTTTTCACCATCCATTCATAACCCCGCAATTGATACGGACGAAGTTCTGCGTTCAGATTTTGGGGTAATTTCACTTTCCCTGGACTCGTCAAGTTCTTCAATAATTCAACCACTTCGGGCGAAAGTCCAACCTTTGAGCCTTTATATTCCTCGGCAAGAGCAGTTTTGAGCAAATCAGCCCCCGTTAATTTCGGTGGGTTTTCTAAGTTTTTCTTCAATCTTTCCAATTCATCTTGCTCAATCAACACAAATCTATCTTTGATTTTCACCAAGCCTTTCATCCCACGAATCAATTTCTCAAATTCGTTCCACGACAATAATTCTTCCCCAACCGCAATCTGCCAATCAAACGAAAGCATATCGTTCAAGTGCATAAATCCTCCTACTTGCGAGGAAGATTTAGACTTAATCGTACCCGATATTTGTGGTTTTATCCAATATTTTAAGGCTTTTGGCAGTAAAATCTGAATCCCAAAGAGTTGCAATGTTGGCAGAATTTCAAGGAGAATATTCACAAAATTCTCTCCATCAAATTCCATTTTCGATTTCCCTTGACTTTGCAAATAACCATCCAAAGCGGGAAAATGATTAGATAACAAAAGCAAATCCTGCAAAACTTCAAAACGTGTATTTTCGTATTTTTTCTTCTGTAAAATCTCCGTAAGTTCAATCGGGGCATCCTCTCCCTTCCGATTTTCAACCAAAACATCCATCAGAAACGTGCCTTTTTGCTCATTTTCTTCTACTCTCAAAATTGGCACAAAATCTTTTTGAGTGATGTAATAATTATTTAGCCAACTCTGAATTGCCAACGGCGTTTCTTTATCTCGAAAACCCTTAAATTCAAGCGAGTTATTTTGAAAGAAAAGACTATCCAAAGGCGTAAAAGACCATTTTCCTCTATAAAATTCTCCAATCGTTTGCGTATGCAAACCCACGTAATGATTCAAAAAGAGCGAACAAAGCGTCAATATTTGTTCCTCAGAATCCTGATACAAGATTTTTTTCTTATCCTGCAATTGTATCAAATCGGGTGGAATTGCCTGTGAAAGTGTCAAAACAATGGATTTTATATCCGAATTATTCATCGCAGGCAACCATCTCACAAAATATTCATCATTTTTACTTTTCAATAATTGAGGAATAATTGCTCCAGTTTCCAGTAATTTCAAACAAAATTGATGCATAATTTTCATCAATCTAAACGCATCCGACATACTATCAAAATATTTTTCATCCGTAAAAAAAAGCGTATTTTTGAGTTTACTAAAATTGGGTTTTTCGTCAATGAGAATCTCCCCATCAGTCGTAACAAACTGAAATTCTTGGATTTTTTGCGTATCAGAAATAACGATATTTAATCCACTCCCCAAATGAAAATCTTTAAGTATATGTCGTTCATCCTCAACCGATTGCTTCATTCCTTTCACAATCAACTTATAGGCTTTTTCGAGGTTCTTTTTAAAATCTTTTTCCGAAAAAATTGGATTATCTTGAATGATTTTCAAGAGTTTTTCAGACATCGGCTCAATCCCCGAAAAATCAATCGTCTCAAAAATATCGTCTTCAATAGCACCCGTAAAATTGGGACTATCCTCAAATAATTCCTTAAATTCATTCACCCGAACCCCTGATTTTTTACCAACCGAATAACGCTTGTTTACCTCATCTAAAACATCAAACCCGTGTAGCTGAAAAACCAAAAAAGGATTTTTATCAATTTCATTCGCAATCACGTAAATCACCGCCGCCAAATGCTTGCAAGGCACCGCATAGTCGGGACAAGAGCAATCCATCGGAAAATCTCGCCATGATTTTGGAAAAAGAGGAATGTTATTTTTATCGGAAAATTTCGCCAAATCTTCGGGCAATTCACGGTTAAGCAACTTGGCAAGTAAGGTAGGATTATGTAGAATTTCCTCTAATAATTTCTGTTTTTGGGCATCAGAAAACACGGAAACACTCACTTTCACTTTATACGGACGTGGCGAAGACCCTTGAACTTTGGCAGAAATAGCATTCGTTTCAATCTCAATATTTTTGACCAAACCCTTATTAGCATACGTTCTCCCCCGTGGCAAGCGATTACTATTATCAATCTTTGAAAGCGAATTAAGCCATTGCTGCCCCCACCAAGTTTTCCCGTAAAGCGTTGCCATTTAATAGTTGTTTTGGTTAATTAATTGATTATCAATGAACTGTAAATATATTTTTTGTTTTGTATGAGGTTGTTGTAAATCCTATTTAACTTGTTTAACTAAGTATTTTACTGAACCTTGAATTTTAATAAATTCAGTATTTTAGTATATATTTTGTTATTTTCAGTAAGACGTATATATCATTACTCTTGACCAATTTCAAAGCGTTGAAAGCACACTTTGAACACCTGCACAGTCGGTTTCTGTTTCCTTTGTCGGTAAACCAAACCATCTCTGTCTGTTACTGTATGTCTCACCACCCAATTTGTGTTAAAACACAAATATTTTACTATCAATAAGTTATGAATAGACATAACTTGGCGAGTTGCTGACGTAATTTGACTGGTGTGATACACAGCCACAAGACGAAGAGGGTTTACCGACCAAGAAAGGAAATACCTATTTACCTAAAAAAACTTCATTAGCTCTTCTTTGAACATTAAATAAATCAACAAAATAGAATTCTTTCTTTATAACTTCATTAAGCCATGAGTTATTAGAAATTGACTCCTTATCCCAAAATGGATGTGAAATAACAAATAGTGATGTTTTTATCAATTCTTCTTTATAATAAGCTCCTATTTCATAATCATTCACAACAACACCCCCTAACTGTTTCATATTTTCAGCAAGTTCCTTCGTGTCTTTCAAAAAAGTGTTATCCAATTTATTTTTGTTTGAAAGTCCACAATCATAAGTAGAATCATACATTAAATGAATCAAATCTAAACCTAAACGCCAATCTAAAATATGATGATAATCTTGGTTAAAGTAGCTGTTCAAGCATTTTGGGCAACTTGACTTACAGTTATTTCTATGACTATCATCTAATACTGATTCTATAAATTTTGACTTCTTATGGACAATTTTACTCAAAATATTTTCAAAATTATCTTTTAAGTATCTAACGAAACCGCTTCCATTTGGTAAAGTATCACAAAAAATAATCTGTACAACCCCATCATTATTTTTAATTTCAGGTATTTCAATTTCGGTTGGGTCAATATCTAATTCAGAAGCTAAAACCCTTTGTAAAATAAAAGCTGCTGAATAATGAGCTGCTTTAATAGCTGTATCTCTGAATCTATTTTGTATCAGTTTTATGTTAATTCCTAATGGTACATTTTTAATAGAAATCCCTAAAATATCAGTAATTTTCTTTGCTCCGATGGCAATTTTAAAAGGCGGCTCATTACTATTAGCTGTATTCAAATAGCTTATAATATTATCTTCTTCATATTTATATAAAGTAAATAACTCCCCCTTATTATCATTAATTTTCCAAACTACGGGTGGGGTTTCACCGTTTTTAGATTCATTAAATGTTAATGATACATTTTTAATATCATCTTTGACGCTCGGGTCTGGAAAAGCTATTGTTGTTAGCTTTGAAAAACTTGTTGTAGAATCATTATTTTCCTCATTCTGAGCATCTCCTTTCAATTTTTTTGTTCTGAAAGCCCTGGGAATTATCAATATATCTCCTTCTACATTCTCTTCATCCCATTTACTAATTTTATATCCATTTCCAGATTCGCTTAATGAGAAAATATCTTTTAAAGGTTCAGGATTTAATATATCAAAGGGGTTTAGTTTTTTTTGATATGATTGATAGTTCATAGGAACAGTTATTCCAGCAACTTCATACTCCGCTTTATCTTTGGTTTTCACAGACCCTGGTGCAAATTCAGAAATTGCTAATTCAATAGGTCTATCAATTTTAAGTAATTGATTGTCAGATATTCCATGGTAAAAATCACGAACTACCGAAGGCATACCAAATAAAGGCAGAAGTCCCTCATTTGCTAAGGCTTCTGCAAGTCCTTCAACATTAGACTTTTCAACTGCTAAATCAATTAATTTTATTAAATCTTTTTGTACCCAATTTGACAAATCATTTACAATATCAAATTCTAAACCCACAATACAGGCTTTAATTACATTCTCAATTTCTTGCTTATTTTCAAAAAACCATTTTACAATTAATGGTTTACTATTTTCCCATTGTTGCACGCCTCCAAATTCTCCATGCGTATCCGTTGGAATTTCATCTAATTCTATATCTGTGATGGAGTTTAATGCTTTTTGAAGTATTGCTTTTACTACAACCCTTCTAAGAATTTCAATATTCTCTCTTTTCACAGATAATTTAGGAGGAACAGGAATAGCACCTGTCATTTCATCTAAACCACTACTAAAATAATAATTATCATGACTTTTGCCTCTACAAAAAGTAAGCACAGCCGAAAAAGCTTGACCTCTTCGACCACCACGTCCAACACGTTGTTGATAATTATAGCGTGCAGGTGGCATATTTGCTTGATAAACTGCTTGTAAACTCCCAATATCAACCCCAACTTCCATTGTGGTTGTCACACTAATTACATCTATTTCTTTTGTCTTTTTATTATTTACTATTTCCGATAAATCTAAGGAATCATTAGATAACAAAACTCCCTTAAACTCCATAATCCGTTTTGGTTGATTATCAGTTTGCCCAGACAATTCGCCTAATCGCATTCTATGAGCCTTATAATCATTATTCAAGAGTCTTTGAGCAATAAAATTGCCTTCTTGAAGTATTTTTACTTTACCCTTTACTGTATAAAATGGATTGTCATCTGTACCACTATGATTACAAAAAGTACAGATATTACCTGCCGTATGTAAGTGTGTTTGATTACATTTGTTACATTCATAAAAATCTGCTTCTTCTGAATTTTGTATTGGTTCAAAATATAAATTAGCTGGATCAATAACAAAGCCATAATGGTATTTGTTAACTAAATTTATTATGATATTGAATTGCGGATATTTTTGTTCGGCTATCTCTTTCCAAAGCCTAATTTTGCCTGAAAATTGCCCATCGTATATCTCTTTGACTTCAAAAGGAGAATCTGGATTTACATAACGATAATTTTCTCCCAAAACTCTGATGAAAGCATTAGTTAGTTTTATGTACTCATGTATTTTATTTTCGTTAATATTACCACTAAACTTGTTCCATAACTCACCATCTGGCAACAACTTAACTATTCCTATGCCTGCATTTTCAAAGCTAAACCAAAGTTTAGAAAATAAATTATCACAAACATCAGCTTTTAAATTTGATGTAATCAATTGTCTAATTTCAAAATCCTTTACACTACCAATTTCTTCATTAAATTCTTTCTTTACTAAATCAAAATATGTATCCCAATCTTTCCCCTCTATAAAGTCTTTATTTTTCCCTACTCCATTAGGGTTCATGCCTTTTTCAAGTAGTTTTTTTGTTAAAGTACCCGTTGTATTTTTTAAAGGAAACAAGTTTGAAAGTGCTATCGCAGTAATTTTTTGGTTTTTCTTTTCAGATAAAAATGCAATGGCACTTGCTATTTCGTAATCTTCTGAATCTTCACTTTTCTTTTTCATTAACCAATTCCTCAATTCTTCAATTTCACTTTCAGTCAAACTTGCAAATTCCTTATTTTTAGGGATTATTTGAGTTTGTTCAAACTGTTCAATAACTCTTTTATATTCATCAATTTTCTGATTTTTTACAGTTGATTCCTCATAAATAATATCCATTAAAATATCTGAAATAGTATTCCTATGATGTTCTTGTTCAGTTTTATAAGCAAATTGGGCTGCATCTTCACGACTATCGCTAAAAGAGATCAACTTTCTATCCTCATGGTCTAATTGATGAAAGAAAGATTTTAAAAGAATCTGATTACTTTTAGCAATACCTGTTCTGTAACTACGAATAGGAGATTTTACGTATTTCCTACGGCTAAAATTAGTGTTACAATTAGGACAACATTGTGGTAAAGCATAGTGATTATTCTCCTGTGCAATTCCCTCAAAATCTAAGGGTTTAATATTTGATTTGGATTGATATATTCTAAAAATATATCCTTTCAATTGGCTGTCAATATGTCCAATAGTCAATACTCCTGTATTTACGTTTAATGATGCTTTCTCCCAAACTCCCGCTCTGGTTATAGAAGCAGAACCAATTTCAATTTTATTTACCCCTACCTCTTTCTTTTCATTCAGTCCTTCTTGTCTAAACGATTTTATAATGTTTGGCAATTTTTTATTATTACCAAGACCCACAAATTCACCGTCAGTCTCCAAACTATGCTCTGGTATTTCATTAAATGGCCAAAAAACAGCATATTCATCATGCGTTTTATTTTGAACCATTCGAATTGGGCTCTTATTAGGAATTACTTCAAGATTCGGACTATCTATACTTAGTTGCCATGATTTATTTCTCTCTCCCTTTTCAAGAACTTTTTTATTCCCCCCAAAGAAAGTAGTTCCACATTGCTCGCAACGTAATAATTCTAATGTACGCTCATTCCCTATTTTTAGCTGTGGAATTGGTAATATTTCTTTAATTTTACTATCTGTATCATTCGTTGGCGTTGCCCAAATACCTTCTAAATATTTGAAGAAGTAATGAAATCTCATTCTTGGAAATTTAAGTTCTTCCTTTTCATCAACTCCTTTTGCTTTTAATAGACCTTCAAAAGCTTTTGCTGATTTTTCATTATCACCAAACAGATTTTTTACTATTAAATCATACGATTGAGGTCTATAACGGCTATTTAAAATGTCTTTATTATCAACAAACTTAGACCAAATGATTGCAGATAAGTTTTTTATTTTAGCAAAATATCCAAGCCTTAACTTTATCTTTTCATCATCCAAATTGCATAATTCTGCGAATTGCTCACGGTATGCTGATAAATCACCATTAATCACAATTGGCAAAACTTCATCTTCTCCATTAATTATCTTAAATGCGGATCTATTATCATCTTCTGATTCAACCCCAAAAAATTCACGTAAAAAAGTTTTAGAATCCTCTTCACTTCCTAACGACGCACTTGAAGCTAAAATTCTCAACTGTGGATTTGGAATTTTCTTTCCATTCTTTATAATAGTTGGTAATAAGCCAATCCGATGCAAAAAGAGTCGAATTAGGTAAGCTAATTCTGAGCCAGCCGTGCCTCTATATAAGTGTAATTCATCCACAACAAAATGAAACACTCTGTTTGCCTTCTCTATCTCTTTTTTGTTTTCATCCAAAATATCTTCACAAGCTAACCATGCTCTTGTTTTTTCAATAATTGACTCTTCCTGTTTACGCATTAACATGATACTCAACATTGAGAAATTGGTTATCAAAATATCAGGCGGCATTTCTTGCATATCCCAACGTAACAATATTTCGGATGATTGTTCTCTTCTAACAATTTTTCCATCTTCATTTAATATTGGCAACAGAGGAAATGTATATTTTGCTTCATTAATCGCTTTCTTTATCTTGATTGTTTCTTCATCTTGACCATTTTTATTATTAATTTCAACGTTGTTTTGTAATCTAAATATGTTATCTGCGGCAGCTTGATATTCTTGTAAACTCTTTTTAGCACTCTCTAATTTTTCATTTTTTTCTTTCCCAACACCTGGTGAATTACCCGTATATCTCCCAAAATAAATTTTATTATTGTTGAGTGATTCTTTACACACAGTTCTAACTTCTTCACTATCCAATGCTTCTCTTAATCTTGCCAATTGATCTTCAACTAAGGCATTCATCGGATACAAAATTAAGGCTCTTAAAGCGGCAGGTCTTGTATCTTTTCCGTCTGTATTCTGTTCATGATTTCTATGAGCAATACGCTTTTTACCATGTTTCCACCAATTTAGTTGTCCTTCTTGTATCTCGTTAGGAGTATCCCAATTTTTAGCTTCTTTCAAAATTTGCCCAATTAAAGGCATCAAAAAGGCTTCCGTTTTTCCAGAACCTGTACCAGATGTAATCACACAGTTATTCCCTTCTAATGCTGTTTTAAGCATTTTAGCTTGATGAGAATAAGGCGTATTTTCTTTTTTAAACAAGCCAGCTCCAATAAAATTTTTGATTAATTCTGACGTTTTTTCATCTTCAAGAACTAAATCTTCCTTCAAGAATTCTCCGAATTTTTTGGAATACTCCTTATACTGCGGTAGTGCTTCTATGTATGGTTGTTTATATAAATTCCCTTCGGTTTCCCAAAGTTCATTAAGCTTATCATTAAGCTCCTTAAAACGAGTATGATATGCAGTTTTTAGATATAAGATATAGTTCTTCTTTATTTCTTCAAATGCTCGAAGTGGATTTTTGCTAAGTAAATGGCTCATAGTAGTAGTTGAGTAGATCGTGAGTCTTTTGGATTCGTAATATTTATAATAGATTCTTTTAAGTCAAATTTTTTATTCAATCCGTTAATTATATTTAAATCAATAGTATGTTCAAATTTTAGATATTTTTGAATACTTGAATCAACTCCTTCAATACTAAAAGATGCAATACTTGGTGGAGCTATATTTGATAAACACAGAATGTTAAGGATTTCTTCTGGTATTGATTCACCTTCTTTTAGGTAGAGTCTATCTGGTATGTGAATATGATTGTGCTTATCTCTGGAATGTCCAATAAAAAATAGAGGCATCTTATGTTTAGCTTTTATGTAAAAAAGTCCCCAATTCTTTTCAGTAGAAAATGACTTGTCCTTTTCAAAAATTACATATTGGGGTTGCAAATAAATTTTAGCTTGATAAGCTAATTATGGTGTACCCCAAAAGTTGGACATTATAGTTAGTAATCTTATATAAACTATGTTTTAGTTATAATTGTACTATTTTTAGATATAGGTAATCGCTCA
>JAYVIV010000233.1:0-30204 GCA_043769985.1 Arcicella sp. | reverse complement strand
TGTTTTTAATGAAGTGGGAGAAATTTTGATGGTGAAAGAGAAAGTGGATGGTTGTTGGTCGTTGCCTGGCGGTTGGGCAGATGTGGGATATACCCCTTCGGAAGTTGCCGTAAAAGAAGTTAGAGAAGAAACAGGTTTGGAAGTTAAAACAGTAAGACTTTTAGCCGTAATTGATAAAAAAAATCATCCACACCCACCCGAAGGTTGGTATGTGTATAAGATTTTTATTTTGTGCGAGGAAATTGGGGGACACATCTTAACTGATACAACAGAAACCTCTGATATTCAATATTTTAACTCGAAAAACCTCCCTCCTCTTTCTGAACCCAGAAATGTATATTCACAGATAAAAATGATGTTTGAATATCGGGATGATGATAAAAAGGAAGTATATTTTGATTGAATTGCACACGGATAAAATGGATTAGACACGGATTCAACAAAAAATAATTGTTAAATCCGTGTCTAATCTATTAAACCCGTGTGCCATAAAACCCTTATTTCTTAAACTTCAAAGCCAAAACATTCTTGGCAACTTTCTTTCCTTCTGCCAAACCCGTTTCGTTGTCTTGGCGTGGATGAATTCCTCCGTACAAACGTGAAATAGCAGCTTCTCTCGAAAAGTCTGCAAAACTTTTAAAATTTCTTGATTTTAAGACAATTCCAGTCGTAATATCTTTTCTACCATCGTGCGAATTATCTGTAAAAACGAAATTTTCTCCAAAGAAATTGGTCAAAACATCCGATACCGCACTTGATTGCGTTGAGTGGCCCGATGGAAAACCTGGGAATGGAGGCGTACTGAAAAGGGGCTTCCAAGTCGGATCAATTTCTCGTCTAATCATGGTGTATGGACGCTCATTATTGAACCTAAATTTACATTTCCAACAGCTAATAAAAGCATCATTCAACGTAATTCCAGCACGAGCAAAAGCCTCTGATGCCTTTCCTAAACCCGATTTTGACTGTTTTACGGCAATATTTGTGATGTTGTATGAGTGCCCTGCGGGAGTAAATGTCTCCGTTGGATTATCCGCCCAAAATGCTGCAATTTCTTTCTGATCAGATGTTAGTGATTTGTTGATAGCGTGAACTTCAAAATATTGTCCAAAGTAAGCAGAAGTCAAAGACGTTGAAAATGGAATTGGATTTGGTAAAGGTATTTCCTGATTGGTAGGAACAAAAGTACGATTCGTTCCCCAGGTGGGTTGCATCGGAGTTTTCTGTCCACCTTCTGTCACTTGCCATGAACCTGGGAAAACTGGAGTTAAGTAGGTTGCAGGAAAATTTCGCTTATACCCTTCGTGTCCACCATCGGTTTTTGACCATTCAAAAATGGCATCGGCAATACTTTGACCATATTTTTCTGAACGGTCAATAATATCTTGTGTAACGCCTGTTTTGTTGGCATTTTTCAAAACAACTTCAACCGAATCAATAATGCGTTTGTTGCTAACTGCTTGTGGACGAGACGCTTCTGCATACAAAGCCCGCATTATATTGGCTTCAGCAGCATTGGCACTGATTGCCCAATTGTAATCTTTTCCCGTTTCTGCCTTTGGTAACGTAGTTAAAGCTGCCAGTTGCCCTAACAATGATTGATTATTAGACAGTCCACCCACCACAGATTCATACATCGTGAGTCCACCGAGAGCATAAGCTCGAGCGGCAACGGGAGGCGTGTAACCAGCGGTTGTTTTAGTCAACATTAATTGTATTTCAACCCAAGTACTTGCCACATTAGCCGAAAATTTATTAGCTGGCGAAATATCTTCTTTAGGAGGTTGAGGGGTAACGTCCGTTTCTTTAACTTTACAGGAATCTAAAAACAACGCAAGACAAGCAAATGCAAGTATTGAGGCATGTTTTATAAAGTTTTTACCAGGGGTAATAATTAGTCGTTGTGTTCTCATCAGTAAGAAATTTTAGTTGATTATATCTATTAAGGAGATATTTTCTTGATGGTTTTAATAATTACCAACAAAATTCTTGCCAAAATTTTTGTAACGTTTATATATACGTTTTAACAAACAATTTAAATCTTAAATTACTCATTATCAGCTATATAAACAAAAAAACTCTCCACTATGAAAGCGAAAAGTTTCTACTATTTATAAATAATAGCAAGGCAACACAACCAATGGTCAGATATTTACCTTTCTTATTTAACCAGATATTTCGTGATTAGTCACAAGTTTTATGAATTATTTTTGGAGATAATCAGTTAAATTAATCCCACAAGATTCGGAAAACGATAATTTTGAAAAAATCAATCAAAAAACGTAATTTTGGATTACATAAATCAAACCCATGCGAATTGATCCAGCAACCATAGAACGAATAAGACAAACCGCCGACGTTGCCGATGTCATCGGAGACTACGTGTCTTTGAAGAAAAAAGGGGCGAATCTCTGGGCGTGTTGTCCTTTTCATGGTGAAAAATCTCCTTCATTTTCGGTGTCCCCCGCCAAAGGAATTTATAAGTGTTTTGGTTGTGGGAAAGCAGGTGATTCCATCCGTTTTATTATGGATATTGAAGGTTTGGGGTATGGTGAAGCACTCAGACATTTAGCGAAAAAATACGGCATCGAAATTCAAGAAACTGTGATGACTGATGAACAATTACTGGCTCAGAATGAACGAGAGAGCCTTTTGATTGTGCTGAATTACGCAAAAAACTATTACCAAAACAACCTTTTCAAACACGATGAAGGGCAATCAATTGGTTATCCGTACTTTAAAGAAAGAGGTTTTTCGGATAAAACAATTAATACTTTTGAGTTAGGATATAGCCTCGAATCGTGGGATGCTTTCACGAAAGAAGCGTTGAAAAATGGATATAGTTTAGAGGTTTTGGAGAAGGCGGGGTTGACGATTGTGAAAAGTAATGAGACCACAGCCCCCCCCGCCCCCGAAGGGGGAGCCAGTACACGACCTTTGGACTCGAAAGCTCCCCCATCGGGGGCGGGGGGGGCTGTGCGTTCATTCGACCGATTCCGTAATCGAGTAACTTTCCCAATCCACAATGTTTCTGGAAAAGTGATTGCTTTTGGTGCGAGAATTTTGAAGACTGATAAGTCGCAAGCCAAGTATCTGAACTCGCCAGAAACGGAAGTTTATCATAAATCAAATGTACTTTACGGGATTTTTCAGGCTAAAAATGCCATCCGAACAAAGGACGTTTGTTATTTGGTGGAAGGATATACGGACGTAATTTCTTTGCATCAGGCTGGTATTGAAAACGTAGTTGCCTCTTCGGGAACATCTTTAACGATTGAGCAAATTCGTCTGATTGGAAGGTTTACGCAAAATATTACGGTGCTTTATGACGGTGATACGGCTGGTATAAAAGCCTCATTGCGTGGAATGGACATGATTTTGGAAGAAGGTTTAAATGTAAAATTAGTCGTTTTCCCAGAAGGCGAAGACCCTGATAGTTACGTACAAAAGATTGGTTCTGAGGCATTTGTAAACCATATTCAAGAAAATGCGACTGATTTTATAACCTTCAAAGCTGAACTTTCCTTAAAAGAAGCAGGAGGCGACCCTTTCAAACGTGCCGAATTAATTAAGGATATGGTGGGGAGTATTTCCAAAATTCCTGATTCGATAAAGCGGTCAATATTTTTTCAAAAAACTGCCAGTTTGATGCAAATTGATGAGCAGTTATTGATTTCGGAAAGTAACAAAATCACGATTGAAAGAGGCAGACAAAGGGAGAAAGATCGAGAAAGAGATAATAATCGTCAGCGTTTGCAGAACGATTTACCGAAAGGGGTAACATTAAGTAAATCCGCTCCAAACATTAATTTGGGTGATATGCCAAGTTTTTCAGAGGATGAAGATTTCTCTGGATTTTTAGGTGATTTTGCTCCGAATCAACCTGTTGAAGTAGTAATAGACTCACCCGAAACACCCAGAGTTATTATTTCGGGTATGGGTTTGCAGGAATTGGAATGTATCAGATTGCTAATAAATCATGGAACGAAGGAGGTTGATCCTGGCGTTGCTCCCGGCGTAACGGTGACGCATTATATTTTAGCGGAAATAGACGGAATGAATTTTGCAACGCCCATTTATCAAGAGATTTTAACGATATTTAGGGAACAGTTTTTGCAAGGAAATATCTTGAATGCACAACATTTTATTGGACATCAATTAGAGAATATTCAACAAGAAGCAATCAATCTTTCGTCTGAACGTTATTCCATTTCTGATCAATGGGTGAAGCACGAAATCATCGTTCCAACGGAAATTGATAAGTTAGCGGATTTGGCTTTTCAGAACATTTTGAGGTTAAAAAAGGCTTATAATGAACAGCAAATGAAGGATATTATGAAACAAATGTCACAAACTTCCGACATGACCGAACAAACTCGACTCTTGGAAATGTTCATGCAAGCCAAAAATATTGAGAAAGATATTGCTAAGGAATTAGGGACGGTGGTGGTTCGTTAAAGAAGTGAATGTGTTAATTCTCAATGCTCAATATCCAATGTTCAATATTCAAGTTAAAAAAAAGAAATAATGTTTCAAATTCTCCTTGAAAGCGGAACGCCGCCCGATTGAGCATTGAACACGGAACGCCGCCCGATTGTAATTGAAAATTTCAAACTTTACCATTAAATTAAAAATGACAAAAACATTGTATTTAGTCCGCCACGCACAGGCTTCTGATTCCGTTAGTCCAGACTTAATTCGTCCGCTTGTTGCGAATGGAATGATTGATGCCGCTCGTATGGGCAGACATCTTGCCTCGAAAATGCAAGGAATTGACACGATTTTAACGTCTCACGCAGAGCGTACACAAATGACCGCCCAAGTTTTTTGTGAGCAATTAGGCATTGATAATCAGATAGTTAAAGTGGTTGAAGCCCTCTACGAAAGTTCGCCTAACCATTATTTAGAAGCTCTCAGTGGAGTATCAGAAAATATGGATTCAGTCATGATTGTAGGGCATAATCCAAGCATTAGTTACTTGGCTGAATATCTAACAAGCGAAGAAATTGGCTCAATGCCTACTTGTTCAGTGGTCGGAATGACTTTTGAGAATTTGACTTGGACAGAAATTTCAAAAAAATCTGGACATATCACTTTCTATGATTCACCTGATGGGATTTTGGGGGTGAAAGTGTAGGGTTAAAAAAGACTTAATTGTGGGGTAAGTTGTTCATTATGAAGATTTTGAACATACTTATCCCATTCTTTTTGGAAACTATAATCTAAGTTTAAATCGGAAAAGTTGACTAAACGAGCTAAATTTAAAAGGTCAATTCTCATCAAAATGTCTTTTGTAAAGGCACGTTTAGCTTCTAAAAAAACAATTGATTTCAAGAATTTTTGGGTAATAGGATGATTCAGAAGTCGGTGCGTAATTATGGCTTCCACTTCGGTATCAAAACCTAAAAAATAACAAGTATCATCCAACATAATTGGCTTGTCGTCCAAAGGCAAAACTAAGGTAAACGAGAACGTTTTGTATAATCCAGAAATCGCAACTTTGTATGGTTTGAAGGAATAATCACCAATGCCAAAGATTGAAAATTTGGGTTTCCCTTTATAGATACTTGATTTTCTCTTATCAAAACCGCCTTCGTTTGCTTTCAGATATTGATAGGTCAAAGGATAGAATTCTTTAATATAATCTGTCTCTTGACCAATTTTTTTTTGTGGGATAATCGTATATTTTCTGACTTCAGTAACTTCTCTATTCTTCAAATCGGAACTTTTCAGAAAAGCGTAAACCAAGTCATTTTCCAATTCAATCTTTTCATTCTCTGCATTAAAAAAAGAATCGCCTTCTTTTCGCAATTCCATCACTGCCGTGCAATCGTGTTTTACGCCTTGTCGCCATTCAAAAGGGCAAATGCCGTCTATGTTTGAATAGATTTCGTAGTCTTCCATTACAGAGACAAATTTGTTGTTTATCCATCCAAAAGTGTTTTCGAAAGAAATGGTTTCATCTAAATTTACCTCTCTACAAAATTGTTCTGGATTATCGTTAAACTCACAAAAAAATAGAGATGCCTCCACAGAAGCGTTAAATTCTTTTTTGGCATCAAAATGAAATTTTTGCAGGTTTTTGATTAAAAAGTTATTCCGTTTTTGGTCGAAAGTGATGTTTTTTATAACGATATTTTTAACCAAAAAAGCCATATTGCCTTGATGATTTTGAAAATTTCTGATTAAGTTTTGAGTAATATATTCGCCAATATCAAAATTACCTTTACCCGTCATGGCATCCAATCCAGCATTGTTTTTAAAATTCGACTTTCGAGGCAAGTTATCTGATTCTAAGGTAGTTAACTGAGCATTCGTAACCCACGGTGGATTTCCAAGAATCAATATTCTATCGTTAATGGTGTTTTTAGCAAGATTATTCAAGTCAAAATCAAAAATACTTTCGTGGTAAAGTGTAATTAAAGGCTTGTTTTTTGAAGGATTTTGAAGGTAATAATCAAGGATTTTGAATTTTGTTTTCCAGATATATGGTTTATAAATTTCAACACCGATAACTTTTTCGATAGATTCAAATTCTTGTAAACCAGCCAACAATAAATTGCCCTCTCCAAAAGTTGGTTCAAACAAAATGATAGGATTCTGTACTTGTGAACTAATGCGTTTCACGACTCTAACGGATAAATCATTATTCGTTTGAAAATCTCCAAATTCAGTTCTGGAAATAGATTCAATTTTGTCATTTTGATTACTTAAATATCCTTTAAAGTCCTCAAAGTCAACAATATAATTAAAAAAATCAACGATTCCTGATGTCTCAAAAAGTAATTCATTTAATTGAGTAAAAGCAATATTTTCAACGTCAATTTTATGTAAAAATTGATTGGTATCTTCTGTTAATAATATTTGCGAAAACTGATTCATACTGGATTATTTACTTCTTCACTCCAACCCCAACCTTCCCATCACTCACCCGCCTCCAACCCACAATCTCAAAAGGAAAATCTCCTTCAAAAACGATTGATAAATTTCGCTTCAAATCTGGATAATCTAAGGTGTATAGTTGCAGTTTTTTACCCGTAAATTCTGTTCCTACGTACTCTTTTAATTCAGCTTTTGCTTCGTAAATATTCGGTGATTTTCTGACTGATTGCCAATAGGCAAAACTTGGAATAATCTCAATGTCTCCCGTTGGTAAATCATTCGGATTCATTCTGATTTTTGTCCATAATTCGTCTTCTAAATGTTGCCTTTCTAAAATAAAATGCTCTTTTGTTTTTTCTTTAAAAGTATTTTTAACTTTAATTTCATAAGATTTTGGAATTTGTGATGATGCTATAAATGAATTTCCTGATGGTTCTTGAACGGAATTTATTACCTTCATCGCATGAGGACGAAGCGTGAGATTTAATGGTAAATATGCCGAAGTCATAGCGGAATAATCATAATTTTCTTTCTGAATCTTCCCTCTAAAATCTGAATGTAAAACTTGAATTGAGTCGCTTTTATTTACACCATTAACGTAGTCAATGTTGAAAGTCAAACTCCCCTCTCCTACTGAAATTGAATCTTCTTTTAAGTCGTATTTTGTGATTTCTGTTTTACCATTTTTCCAGTAATCCGTAAAGGTTTTGTTTGTTTCTTGATTAATGGGAATTACCGCTTCAACTTTCGGTTTTGATTCTTGTTGAAAAATAGTGGCTTTTTTGGCGAAAGCATAAACAACTGCCAGGGTGATGCAAATAGCTAAAAAATTGTTTCGGATAAATTTGTTCATGATTGCAACCACATAGTTAAGATAGGGAACATAGAATTGTTAGAAAATATAGTTGATTGTTCCAATGTGGCTTGGCAATTTACACAATTTCGTTAAATTTGTTAGAATATAATAACCACAAAAGAATCAAAATTAAACAAAAATATTAATAGAAAATCTTTGTTTTCTTTGTGCCTTTGTGGCAAAAACAACAAACCATGAAAAAAATCTCCCAAATCTTGACATTATTTGTCGTATTATTTCCTCTTTTTCTGAATGCCCAAATTGAAAAAGCTCCTCCTCGGGCTGAGGGTGAGGGACAATTTAATCGTCTGATTATCAGGGGCGTGAATCTTGTCAATGGCACAGGTTCGCCCATGCAAGGACCTTGTGATATTGTGGTGGAGAAAAATAAAATCGTTGAGATAAAGGTGGTGGGTTATCCAGGCGTTCCAATTGACCCAAAGGGTCGTCCGCAATTGAATTCGGGCGATAAAGAATTGGATTGTACTGGCATGTATATGCTGCCAGGATTTGTGGATATGCACGGACACATTGGCGGAAAACAACAGGGAACTCCCGCTGAATATGTCTTTAAATTGTGGCTTGGACATGGCATCACGACCATTCGTGACCCTTCTGCAGGCAATGGTTTAGACTGGACACTCGACCAAAAAATGAAGTCTGCCAAAAATGAAATTACTGCCCCCCGAATCTTGGCTTATACTGCTTTTGGAATGGGTTCAAAGGAGTCTATCACCACCGCAGAACAAGCTCGAACTTGGGTAGAAGAAAATGCAAAAAAGGGTGCTGATGGCGTAAAATTCTTTGGTGCAAGACCCGAAGTGATGGATGCGGCTTTGCGTAGAAATAAGGAATTAGGTTTGCGTTCTGCCTGTCACCATGCCCAAGTTGATGTGGCTCGTTGGAATGTTTTGAGTTCGGCTCGGGCGGGTTTAACCTCAATGGAACACTGGTATGGGCTTCCAGAGGCACTTTTCGATAGTCAAACTATTCAAGATTATCCTGCCGATTATAATTATTCCAACGAACAAAATCGTTTTGAAGAGGCGGGAAAATTATGGAAACAGGCAGCAAAACCTGGTTCAAAACGTTGGAACGAAGTGATGGATGAATTGTTGAAATTAGACTTCACCATTGACCCAACTTTCAATATTTATGAGGCAAATCGTGAGTTGATGTTGGCTCGTCGTTCGGAGTGGCATGAGGAATATACGCTTCCGCAATTATGGCGTTTTTATCAGCCTTCAAGGGTTTCGCACGGGTCGTATTGGCAAGAATGGGGAACGGAACAGGAGGTTCAATGGAAGGAAAATTATAAACTTTGGATGGCTTTCGTAAATGAATATAAAAATCGGGGTGGACGAGTGACGACGGGTTCAGATTCGGGATTCATTTTTCAATTATACGGTTTTGCCTACGTTCGTGAATTGGAATTGTTGCGGGAGGCAGGTTTTCATCCTTTGGAAGTTATCAGAGCCGCAACCTTGAAAAGTGCTGAGGCTTTGGGCATGGCGGATAAAATTGGTTCGGTGGAAGTTGGGAAGTTGGCGGATATGGTAATCATGGAAGAAAATCCACTGAAAAACTTGAAAAATCTCTACGGAACTGGTGCGATTAGATTAACTGAAAAGAACGAAGTTGTGCGAGTGGGTGGCGTAAAATACACCATTAAAGACGGGGTGATTTATGATGCTAAAAAATTGTTGGATGATGTAAAAAAGATTGTTGCTGATGCCAAGAAAAAGGAAAATTTTGAGATTTTCCAGCCTGGCATGGAGAAGAAATCTGGTGGAAAAGTGCAGGGGGGTAAGGAGTAGAATTTTTAGTTATAAACTTTCAAATTATTGATAATCAGATATTTGCAATATTTTTGTACGTAAAAAACATACAAGCATATTCCCCAATCCCATAGGGATGACCGACGTATTAACAACGGGTTTTAACCCCTTGAAACAGGCAACGGGTTAAAACTGAAGAAGTTATTGCAGTTTGGAAACAAGTCGAAAGTTTTAACCCGTTGAAACAGGCAACGGGTTAAAACCCGTTGTTAATGTATCGGTCATCCCTACGGGATTTTGTATTCCTAAAACTTTACATCAGAAAAGGTATGCTTCACCCTAAATTTCCCCACCACCATTCTGTTCTTAATATTAGGGTCATTTTTTGAATTATCTCCTCCAAATACTTTCACATTGAACGTTCCTGTAATGATTCTACCGTCTGAAACTCTTTCGGTTTTTGTGATTACAAAAGCGTTTGGAATGGACGTAGAAGTGGCAACAGAGCCTTTATCGAAGCTATTGAAAACATAATTTTTTTCTGGATAATTCTGTAATGACACACTTCCCTGCGTGATTTGCTCATCATAATTGGTTGAACCCGAAGGCGTTGAGGATGGTTTTGTCATGTCAGCGGTTGTGGTAAGAACTACGGAAATTTCGCCATAATTACCCGCCATAATCTTGAACGTAGGTTTGGGTAATACAGTATTATAAGACGTTGAAACATCGTCGGGTTTGATGTTGATTTCTTTGCCATCAATGGTGAAAGTGAAGTAAAAATCATCCTGACTTATTTTCTCTTTTGTATCAGATTTATTGGTGTTTTTTTCTGTTTTGCTATTGCAACTGTAAAAGGTTGACAGCATTAAACAGAGGATTAGAATTAAGTTCTTTTTCATTTAATTTTGATTTATTATTGCTCTCCAAATGGTTTTTCTTGAACATTATTTGTTGTTATTTCTCCCTGAGACTTTGGCTTTCCATAAGCCTCTGGGCTTAAATATTTTCCTTTACTTTTCTCCTCTTTTTCAGATTCTGCTACGAAGGGAGCGTATTGCATATTGCGGTCATTACGTACACCTGTAACCTGCCAACTGACTTTCACATTCGGGCAATTTGATTTTATTATAAACTGATTATTAAATACTTCCTTCTTAATGATTGCTTGTGCAAATGATCCCATTACCGTTAATTGATATCGAAAATCTTTGTTTAAAACCTCAAAATATTCAGGTAAAGTTACGGTAGCATTACCTTTTGAATCAGTTATGATATTACCACTATATTGATTTAATACCTCATTGCTTTCAATGGAAGCATGACGAAGAATTTTGTTCTCAGGGTCGAGCGGATGGTCGATTGTGAAGTTTTTTGTGCCTGATGTTGTTAAGCCACCCTGTGCGAAAACAGTTCCTATAACTTGAGCATAACCTCCAACCAACAGGTTTCCAGATGCGGATAACCTCCCTTGAAAATATCCTGCATAAGTGGCTGAGGTATTGATATTATCCACCCCATAAACAGCAGCAGATAGTCCCGTGGGGGCAGCACCATTAATATATCCAGAAACGCCAAACTTGAAAGAACTTGAACCATTTCCGTAGCCCGTAACACCAGTATTGGAATAAATTCCCGTTAAACTACTCACGCCAACTACTGCCTGAGAAACTTCGCCAAAACTATTCAATGTGTAACCGCCTGATGTAGTAGCATATATTCCTTGACCATCATTACTTGAAAAAAATCCTCCTGGGTTCGCAATACTTGACTGGATACTGGTAGATGAATTGCCCGAAGAGGTGATTCCCCTGACACCAATTGTTTTGTTTCCAATCGTATTAGAATTATTGGTAGCAATTCCTTCAACACCAATTATTAAGCTGGTATTATTTGAACCTTCTGCCTCCGATTTTAGTCCATAAATAAGGGAAGTTGCCCCTGAATTCTTCGAAGTAAAGTAGCCCCCATACGTTTCTATACTGCCCACATTCAGGCTATTGAAAGAATTATCGCCAAAAACACCAATATATTTTGTAGCTGTTCCTACTGTATTCTTGGTGGTTGTTCCTAAAACGCCAATATTTATTGCTCCATTTGAAGTATTACCGACGAGTCCTACATGGAGATTTGTCCCTGGTGCAACCGTAGTAAAGTTTTGTGCAATCACACCTGACTTTGTCGGAGAACCGTTTATATTAGAAATGCTTGTTCCTGAATAACTGAGGGTTGTTTGAGCTTGCACTGATGATGAAATCAGCATAAAAAATAATAAAAATAGGGAAATATTTTTCATGATTTTGGGTAAGTTGAGAATCAAAAATTATGGATATAAATTCTGGAAAAATCAGTTTTTGCAACGAAAAACATTCGATAAATTCTTGCGTAATCGTCTTGAAATCATCGCTTCGAGATTATTTTCCATCTGTAATTTATTCTCTACTTTGTCATAACCTACGATGCAGGAAGAATTAACTAAAAAGCCCCTATGAATACGGATAAATTGCTCACCATCAAGGAGTTCTTGGAAATAACCAATCGTGCGTGCGTATAGTCTTTGCTTGCCATTTTGAAGGTAAAAAAGGGTGTAATTATTATGTCCTTCGAGCATGATAATATTTTGGGTGGGAATACGAATTTTTTGTTTCTGATTAACAATAACAAAATTCATTTGAGCTTGTGTTAAGATAGTTTTCATGGAGGTAATTGGGAAAAAGGTTGAAACTTGGGCTATTGGCTATAGGCTTTTGGCAGTAAGCAATGTTTTCGCAAAAAGCCATCTACCAAATGACTTTACAAAGTTCCACCAATTAACTGCCCATGTCAATTACGGCAATCCGTGAATCGTATCACGGAAAACCGTGATTTTTGCTTTAAAATGTCAAACATATTCCATAAATCGTTTAATTTAGTTTAAAATTCAGCCCCAATGAACCGATTTACCTATATCATTTTATTGACATTTCTTTCAATAAATATCACAGCCCAGATGCCCAATACGGACGAGATGGGACAGGCTAAATTACGTCTAAGAATACTTGAAAACCAGCCACGCACCATAGCAAATGATACCTCACAAATATTTTATCTCAACAAAATTTGTAAAAATTATACGCTAATGACTCGTTTATCGGCAGATTCAGGTTTGTTTTATGCCGAGAAACTTTATCAAAAAGCCTCATTAATTAAGAATAATGCCAATCAACTAAGATCATTGTTTTATCAATCGAATCTTTACTTGAAAAAAAACTTTTTCACCAAAGCCCTTGAAGCTAACTTAAATACACTCAGAAAATGTGAAGAAGGCACAAAACCTTGCGATGAAATTTGGCGAATAAACCTTCGTTTCGGGCAGATTTACTATCAAATAAAAGAGTACGAAAAGGTGGTTCCGTATATTCAAAAATCAATTGATTATTTAGAAAAAATTCCGAATCTGCACGTTAGTTTAGAATTACAATTAGCTGAATGTTACAGACTTAGCGGTATTTCAAATCAAGTTTTGGGGAGGAAAGAAACGGCAAAAAATATGTTTCTTAATGTGGTAAAACATTCAGAATTATCGAAAAACGATATTCAGATTGCCTACGCAAAGTCAGTGATGGGAGATTATTTTTTGGAAGTAGAAAAAAATGCTATCGAAGCTCAACGATATTTTGACGAATCGGATGCCATTTTTACCAAAAAGGATTATTTGCAGGGGCGTGCTTCGCTCTATTCGAGTTATGTAACGCTTTACCGACTGAAAAATGAACCGCTGAAAGCGGAAAAATATGCCAAGTTGATGCTCCAAAATGCGGCAGAATCCAAGAGTAGTGCCGTGAGGTTACAAGCCTTAATTGAACTTTCTGAAATTTCAGAATTATTAAACCGCCACGACCAAGCCTTGAAATATTATCGTCAAGCCATCATTTCAAAAGACAGTTCGCAGAAAGCTCAAAAGATTAATGATTTGGGCGATATTCAAAAGCGTTTTGAGTTGGAACAAATGAAAATTAAATTTGATAATGATAAAAATTTAGCCCAAAAACAGGCGGATGCCATTCAGCGAACGAACCAAATTAAATTGCTTTTGGCTCAAAATGAAAAGCAAAAATTAGTACAAAGAGGACTGGAATTAGTGCAACTTAGTTTACAAAAGGATATGAAAAATTCCACCGAAAGCCAACAAAGAAATCAAGAAATTAAACAATTGAAAATCAACGAATTAGCAAAAACTCTTTTACTTGAAAACGAAAAACAAAAGACGCTTTTGTTGATTGTTCTGTTGGTTTCGGCATTGAGTATTTTGGCGGTTGGGTATAGTGTTTTTCTTCGGAATAAAAATAAAGAATTAATCAATAAAAATAACGAAATCCAAGAAGCTCTCTTGAAAGGACAAACCATTGAACGCAAGCGAGTTGCCTCAGAATTGCACGACAATGTAGGTTCACTATTATCGGCGGTGCGAGTGAGTTTATTGACCTTGAATCGTCAAAAATTACCTAAGCACGACCAAGAAGTATTCGCCCAGATTCAATCAATGGTGGAAGGAGCTTGTAAGGAAGTACGCCTGATTTCGCACAATTTATTACCCGAAGAACTGGAAAAATATGGCTTACAAACTGCCCTCGAAAAGATGTTTGAAAGGCTCAATTTTTCTACCCGAATAGAGTTTACGCTTAACGCCAAAGGGCTGAAAGAAATGGAAGAAAGTAAGGTAATCATCAATCGGAAAGCCTCTTTTCACATCTATTCCATTTGCTTAGAATTAATCAATAATATTCTGAAACATTCGCAAGCCAGCGATGCAGCATTGACTTTCAGAAAAAATGGCGAAATGATTGAGCTATTTATGCGAGATAATGGCATGGGACTGAGCCAAGAACAACAAGAAAACGGCTTTAAAAATATCAGAGAAAGGGTCGAGGCGTTGAAAGGGAAATTGGTAATTTTATCTGAAAAAGAGGAAGGAAGCCGTATTCAAATCAGTATTCCCATTAATCAACCAGTTTATGCCGCATTGCAAACTTGATGAGTCCGACCACATTTTTCACGTCCAATTTCTTCATCAAACTTTTGCGGTGACTTTCAATGGTATTCACACTCACGAATAATTTATCGGCAATTTCATTGGTAGAAAATTCCATAGCTATCAGTTTCAAAACCTCAATTTCACGAAAAGAAATTTGAGACAACTCACTGTTAGTCAAATTGTTATTTTCAGGATTGGTGGTAATAATTTTCAATACTTTCTCTGAATAATAAGGCAATTTTTGATATAATTTTCTAATAGCTTCTTCCAATTCTGCCCTGTCCGTATCTTTCAACAAATACCCCGAAGCCCCCGCCGCAATACATTGTCTGATTTTATGCGGTTCATCATCAATCGTCAAAATCAACACCCGCACTTCTGGAAAATATTGATGGATTTTAGTAGTCAGTTCAATGCCGTTCATTTCGGGCATTTGGAGGTCAGAAAGCACCAAGTCAGCTTCATTCTTTTCCAAAAAATCCAAAACTTCTTGTCCACGTTTAAAAACCGTAATGTGCTGCACATCGGGCATTTGAATGAGTAAGGAGTAAAGTGATTGACCAAAAAGATGATGGTCATCTACCAAAATTATTCGCATTTTTTCATTTTATGGTTCGTATTGCTAAGATAAAGAATATTTATAGAATTAAGTAAAAAGATGGTGGGTTTCTGATTTTTCATTATTTTGATATAGTTTTTCGTATTTTTAGAAAATCAAATACTAATTGCTACGAATGCACGAATAAAAATCATAAAATTCGTGCATTCGTGGCAAAACCAACAACCAATGCTAACATCTCAAAAACATTTATTTAGCCTCGAAGAAGGCATTCATTATATTAATTGTGCCACCATGTCACCCAATTTAAAATCAGTGGAAAAAGCTGGTTTTGAGGGAATTATGCGTAAATCTAATCCGCAAAATCTTACCCAAGAAAGTTTTTTTGAAACGACTATTCCCGTTCAAAAAGCCTTTGCGAAATTGATTAATTATGATGATTTTAATCGTATTGCGATGATTCCCTCCACCTCTTATGGTATGGCAATTGTGGCGAGAAATTTAGGGTTTAAGCCCAATCTAAAATCTGGTCAAGAAATTTTGATGGTACACGAAGAATTCCCTTCGGATGTGTATGCTTGGGAGGAAATTTGCATGAATAAAGGATTAAAGGTTAAGACCATCCTCCCTCCTGCTTCACTCGAAAATAGGGGTAAAATTTGGAATGAAACGTTGGTAAATTCCATTAACGCCAATACGTGTTTAGTCGTGATTTCTCCGACGCATTGGGCGGATGGAACTCGTTTTGATTTGGAGGCAATCGGTAAACAATGTAGAACTTATAACGCCTTATTTATTATTGACGGAGCTCAATCCATCGGAGCATTACCCCTTGATATTCAGACGATTAGGCCTGATGCTGTGATAAATGTGGGTTATAAATGGTTGCTTGGACCCTATTCGGCTGGTGTGGCATATTTTGGCGAATATTTCGACACGGGTTCATCCATCGAACGCAATTGGATTAACAGAATTGGCTCAGAAAATTTCAGGAATTTGGTGAATTATCAAGACCATTATCGCCCAAAAGCGGATCGGTATAATGTGGGAGAAAGAAGTAATTTTATTCTGAATCCAATGCTCGAAACTTCGCTTAATCAACTCTTGGATTGGGGCGTAAATAATATTCAAAATTACTGTAAAAATCTTTTGGAAGAACCGCTGAAAACCTTACAAGCTAAAGGATACTGGGTTGAAGATGAAGCATTTAGAACGCATCATTTGGTAGGAATCAGAATTCCAAAGGGGGCAGATATAATTAAAATTCAAGCGGAATTAAAGCGTAGAAACGTCCAAGTTTCCTTCCGTGGAGAAGCCATCAGAATCTCCCCGCACGTTTACAACAACCAAACGGACATTGATTTGCTTGTTGAAGGACTTTTAGCAGTTAGCAGTTAGCAGTTAGCAAGTACAAAAATTGCCGATTAAGAATTATTAGTTCCTAATCGGCAATTTTTGTTTATTGATAACTGTTTACTGAAAACTGCTAACTCGTTTATTTTGGCATTAAAACGGTGTCAATTACGTGGATAACGCCATTACTTTGGTTTACGTCAGCAATTGTTACTTTCGACATTCCACCTTTTTCGTCCGTAATAATTACGTTTTTGCCTTTCAAAGATGCCGTCAAAGTTCCACCTTGAACGGTCTTCAACATTGCTTTTCCGTTGCCCGCTTTGATGGCAGCCACAACATCAGATGCACTCATTTTCCCAGCTACTACGTGATACGTCAAAATGGTTGTAAGCGTACCTTTATTTTCTGGTTTCACCAAAGTTTCAACCGTTCCTGCTGGCAATTTGTTGAATGCCTTGTTGGTTGGTGCAAAAACTGTAAATGGACCTGCACTCGAAAGTGTTTCTACTAAACCTGCCGCTTTTACAGCCGCAACCAAAGTTGTGTGGTCTTTTGAATTTACTGCGTTTTCAATGATATTTTTTGTTGGATACATCGCTGCATCACCTACCATTACTGATTTTTTCATTTGTGCAAATGAACCTACTGATACTAATGCTAATGCGAATACTAAAACTAACTTTTTCATAATTTAATAATTGCGGAACGCCGCATCGTTTTGTTAAAAATTTGTTGATGAAATACAATTACAATAACTAACGATAAATTGAAATGTTTGGATTGAGTTTTAGTGAAAAAAAAATAGCATTTCAAATAAAATATGGAGCCAAATTTTATGTAATTTTAGAAAAATTCGCATAATCATCTAATAATGAATTACTTATAAATTATTTTCAAATTTAAAAAATCATTCATAACTTACACATCCTGAAAAATTGAGCTTAAAAATATCATCTTTAATGCATCAAAAGGTGGGAATTATATAACAAATAATTAAAATGATGTAAACGTTTAATACTAAATAATGCCAAAATTTATGACTCTATTATTCTCGAATACATCAAAAATGATGAATGAATCAAAATATCCCTAAAAGTGTGAATTATGTAATTAATAAACTCGCCTCAATTGTTTCTTACCATTTAATATTCAGACCTTTACGTATTACAACTTTTCTCTCATACCAAGAAAAGAATTAAAATTCCGCCCCAAAATTACCTTAAACTACAAGCTAATCCATGAAATTACATATAAAATATATGGTCAGTAATCGCTGTAAAATGGTGGTTAGAATGGCTTTAAAAAACCTTGGAGTGCATTTTGTCCTGTTAGAGTTAGGGGAAGTTGAAATTATGGAAAGACTCACGGGAGAGCAACGTGATTCGCTCAAAAGTACCCTTGAAGATGCTGGATTGGAACTTATTGATGATAAACGTTCAATATTAATCGAAAAAATAAAAAGTGCTGTCATTGAAATGGTTCATCATTCAGAGGATACAGTTAAAGTCAATATTTCCACTTACCTCAGCGAAAAACTTAATCACGATTATACTTATCTGGCAAACATCTTTTCGCAAGTGCAGGGAATATCCATTGAACAATTCATCATCCTCCACAAAGTAGAAAAAATAAAAGAACTCTTAATGTACGGTGAACTAAATATATCAGAGATTTCGTACAAAATGAATTACAGTAGCACCGCCCATTTGAGTACACAATTCAAAAAAGTTACGGGACTGACCCCTTCGCACTTTAAACAATTGAAAGAAAAAAAGAGGCAGCCGATTGACCTAATTTAACCATTTTCTTTAAACAATAAATATGAACGTATTAGCATCCAACACATACTTAGAAGATCTAAACAATGTCTTTTCACAAGCCCCTATGAGCATAAAAATCATCAGGGCAAAAGATTATATCGTTGAATATGCCAATAAACATTACTTAAACTTAGTTGATAAAAAAGTGGATATCATCGGCAAACCGCTCTTTGAAACCTTCCCAGAATTAAGTCCACAGGGCATAAAAACGATTATTGACAAAGTTTTTGAAACGGGAGAATCTTATATCGGTAAAGAATTTCCGCTTACTATTATTAGAGATAAGGTTTCTGAACGAGCCTATTTTGACCTTGTTTATAAGCCCGTGCGAGAAGCTGATGGCAATATTTCCAAATTGATTTTAGTGGCTACAGATGTAACAGAACAAGTTAATTTGCAAATTAAATGCAATGAAGCCGAACATCTTTATCACGAATTGATTTATTCCTCTCCTTTTATGATGGCGGTTTTGAAGGGAGAATCCATGACGATAGCCATTGCCAATGATGCCATTTTGGAATCTTGGGGCAAGGGCAAAAATATTGTCGGTAAATCTTTGTTTGAAGTCCTGCCCGAAACCGTTGAGCAAGGTTTCGATAAATTATTATTGGAGGTATATAAGACAGGAATTCCTTTTTTTGCCTACGAACAAGCTGTTGATTTGGTGCGTGATGGAGCAATGGAAACGATGTATTATAATTTCGTTTATCAACCCCAACGCAATGTGAATGGCAAAATTGAAGGGGTGGCGGTGATTGCCACTGAGGTTAGTAATCAAGCACTTTTACATGAAAAAATAGAACAAAGTGAATATCGTTTTCGCAATTTGGTTGAAAATTCACCTTATCCAATTTGTATTCTAAAAGGAGAAGAAATGATTTTGGAAATTGCCAATGAATCCGCTTTTGAAATCTGGAATGTTGGTGAAGAAGCCATTGGCAAACCTTTATTGGAGATTTCTCCCGAATTGAAAGACCAACCATTCATGGATTATTTGTTGGAGGTACTGCACAAAGGATTAACGAAATTTGGCAATGAGCAACTTGTACGACTTAAAGGAATAGATGGAAATATAAGGGATTGTTATCTAAATTTTGTTTACCAACCTTTCTACGAATACGATGGCACACGGTCGGGCGTAGTAGCAATATCAACCGAAGTAACTGAACAGGTTATATCTCGGAAAAAAATTGAAGAAAGTGAATCACATTTCAGAATAATTGCTGAGATGATTCCCGAGAAAGTGACCAATGCCACCCCCGACGGTTCTATCATCTTCTACAATAAAAGCTGGTTAGATTACACAGGAGCAAGTTTTGATGAATTGATAAATGAAGGTTGGGATAAGTGGATACACCCAGATGACATTGATGAGACGCATAAAAATTGGAATCATGCTTGGAAAACTGGGACTGATTTTGATATGGAACTGAGGATATTAAATCATCTGAGAGAATACAAGTGGCACGTCAGTAGAGCAAGACCCGTGAAGGATGAGGACGGAAGGGTGAAACTTTGGATTGGAACAAACACAGAAATTCATCAACAAAAACAACAAACCATAGAATTAGAAAAGGCAGTGGCAAAAAGAACCGCTGAATTAGAAAAAAAGAATAAAGAATTACAACAAAAAAACAAAGAAATCACGGAAACCCGTGAGAAATTACTAACGGAATATTCCCGCAGTTTGATTGAAGCCAGCTTAGATCCATTGTTTGTGATTAGCCCAGAAGGAAAAATTACGGATATGAATCAGGCAGCCATCAAAATCACTGGGATTATGAGACAGAAATTAACAGGAACTAATTTCTATGATTACTTCACCGACCCCAAAAAAGCCCGTGAAATATATAAAGAAGTTTTTTTGAAAGGTTTTGTCACTGATTATCCCCTAACCATCAAAGATCACGTGTTGACCGACGTACTTTTTAATGGTTCTATTTATAGAGATGAACATGGGAATGTGCTTGGTGCGGTGGTGGTGGCAAGGGACATTACCGAACTAAAAAGGGTCGAAAAACAATTATATGAGTCAAAAGAAAACGCCGAAAATGCTCAAAAAATAGCAGAAAGTGCCACAAAATCAAAACAGCAGTTTTTATCAAACATGAGCCATGAAATCCGTACACCGATGAACGCAATTATTGGGTTCACGAAGGTGATGTTGAAAACGGAATTAGACGAAAAACAAAAGGAATATTTGAGTGCCATTGAACTGAGTGGCGATGCTTTGATTGTGTTGATTAATGATATTTTGGATTTGGCAAAAGTGGAATCGGGCAAAATGACGTTTGAGCAAGTGCCTTTCAAATTGTCCTCCACTGTTTCATCCATGATGCACTTGTTTGAACCAAAACTCCAAGAAAAAAACATCAAATTAATTAAAGTTTATGATAAAGGAATTCCTGAAGTTTTATTGGGAGATTCCATTCGTTTAAATCAAGTTATGCTCAATTTATTGAGCAATGCCGTGAAATTCACCTCCGAAGGAAAAATAACAGTAAGTGTTGAGTTATTGGAAGAGGATGAAAAAATGGCAATAATCCAGTTTTCGATTAAGGATACTGGCATTGGCATTAAAAAAGAAAATTTAGAGACAATTTTTGGAAGTTTTCAACAAGCAAGCAATGATACTACCCGTTTATTTGGTGGTACGGGCTTGGGACTTTCAATCGTAAAACAACTCTTAGAACCCCAAGGAGGACATATTTCCGTAGAAAGTGAAATTAATATAGGCTCTACTTTTACGTTTGTATTATCCTTTTTAAAGACAAAGGCGAAGGTGGAACTTTCGCCAGATGTTGTGCAATTAGATATGGAAATAAAGGGAATTAAGGTGTTAGTGGTAGAAGATATGGTACTCAATCAACTATTAATGAAGACCGTTTTGGAGGATTTTGGGTTTGGATGTGAGATTGCTGTTAATGGAAAAGTAGCCCTCGAAAAATTATACGAGAACCCATACGACATTATTTTGATGGATTTGCAAATGCCTGAAATGGACGGTTTTGAAGCCACGAAATACATCAGAAATACGATGAAATTGACCATCCCAATCATTGCACTGACGGCTGACGTGACAACGGTGGATACAGGCAAATGCAAACAAATGGGTATGGACGATTATATTGCAAAACCGATTGATGAAAAGTTATTATACAGTAAAATGGTTACTTTACTTAAAAATGCTGTCAGAACATCAACGGCAGAATCTTTGAAAGAAAATGCCGTGGAAAAAGCAAAATGCACTAATTTGGCGTACCTAAATACTCGCACAAAATCTAATCCTAAAATGATAAAGGAAATGATTGAGATTTATTTAGAACAAACCCCAACTTTGATAACTTTGATGAGGTCGAGTTTTAATACTCAGGATTGGAAATCTTTATCCTCGGCAGCTCATAAAATGATTCCTTCTTTTTCAATCATGGGTATAAATATAGATTTTGAAGAAATGGCCCATAAAGTTCAAGAATTTGCCAACACACAATTACATTTAGATAGTATTGAAGAGATGGTATTGCAACTCGAAACTGTTTGTGGGCAAGCCTGTGAGGAGCTGGAGGAGGAATTAAGGCGGTTGGGGTGATGGAAAATAATCAATTTCTTATCGTTATAATTAATTTTGGAATTGTCGCCTACCAAACATCCCCCTACCCCCTTCAAAGCAGGAATAGCATTAGTGCAAGTCCTCATTTGAAGAGGGTAGGTGGATGTCAACGATGTATAAATTTTCGCCTTAATTGGTATTTTCACCAACAAAGGCGAAATTAACTCATTACTTGTTTTAACATTTACAAATACATTTCTCATCATCAACAAATACTAACAAATTCATGAACAACGATCATAAGATAGCCCTTTTTTTAGTAGATGATGACGCTCTATTCTTAAAATCCTTAGAAATCGAATTTCTTAACTACCCCCAATATGTGGTGCAAACCTACGCAACTGGTGAACTTTGTTTAGCAGGTTTGTCGGTTAAATCCAACAAGCCAGAAATCATTATTTTGGATTATCACCTCGATGGCATTAACGAAAATGCGATGAATGGCATTGAGACTTTGGATAGAATCAAAGCAAAAGACCCAAAAATGCCCGTGATTATGCTTTCATCGCAGGACAAAATAGACATTGCCGTGGATTGTATGCACCACAAAGCATCTGACTATATTGTGAAAAGCGAAACGGCATTTGTGCGTCTTCAGGCAAGCATGGAAAATATTTTCAAATACCAAAGAGTACACAAAGAGTTGAGTTGGTATATGGACCGAATGTAGGAAATCAAAGTGAACATCAGTATTTAGTTGTTATGTCTTAGCATTAAACGAAAAATTAGTAAATAATCCTCCTTATTTAATAGACTTGTTGTGGATTGATTATCAGAGAGTTGTCGTTTATTTTTGTTTTACTTGATGTTTCAACTACCAAAACGAGGATATTGACAAAGTCCTTTTAATTGATAATTTTATTACCATCAGTGCCTTAGATTTTAAATTGACCAAGGCGATGAAAATGTTTTGTGCTTTGGTAAGAAACCCTTTCAGAAAATTAACGCTTTTTTAGAATAACTAACCCCTCTATTAAATGGAAATGTATGAATTGATCTATTGTTCAATTGCAAAACCAGATTTGGCAGAAAAAGACATAGTCGATATTTTAGCAAAAGCCCGTGATTTCAATTCAAAAAATGATATTACGGGTTGTTTATTGTTGCATAACAATGAGTTTATTCAGATTTTGGAAGGTGACAAAAAAGTATTGCAAGACCTCATCGAAAAAATCAAAAAAGATGATAGACATAGCAATGTGATGGTTTTGGCAGAAAATATCATTGAAAAAAGGGTTTTTGAGAAATGGAATATGGCTTATCATAAAGTTGAAAATCATGACATCATCAATGTAGATAAAATGATTTTTGTTAATAATTTTTTGACCCTTTCCGAACTCATTGCCAAACCAACTCATGCCTCACGAGTATTTTGGTACATGGCAAAACAGCTTTTAAAAGAATAAATTCAGCCTATCATCTTCAAATTCCCCTCATAATAATATGTGAAAGATGTAAGTCTTTTTGAAAATTCTGTAATACTTCCTAAAGTAATCATGTTCAATTTTGCAGTGTAGTGAAAACCAATTCACTGAATTAAATAAAATCAACATGAAAAAAATCACTTTTTACCTTATGACAATCATTGCGTTGTTGTCATTCACGCCATCGCCATCAATGGCAAACTCTGAAAACAGTAAAGTTCCCACAGAAAAAGTTGAGTCAGCCGAAGCTAAAGCTATGATTTCTCGTTTAGAAGAAATAAAGGCGATGGATAAATCCAACATGAACTCAACAGAAAAAAAGGCTTTAAGAAAAGAAGTTCGTTCTATCAAAAAAAGCCTTGCTGAGGTGAATGGCGGGGTTTATTTATCGGTAGGAGCAATTATTATTATCGTTTTATTATTAATTCTTTTACTCTAAAGAACATGATTGCCACCAAGACACTAAGACTCAAATTAATTATTTTAAAGTTAATTTGAGTCTTAGGGACGGGAATTAAATAAGTTATCCAAATCTATACGAAGTAATTTTTGAACGATTTGAGGTCTAAAACCGCAATTTAGCATCGCTAAATGAGGAATTTAGTAACGAAAAATCATTCAAAAAGGACGAGTAGAGATGGATAAGTTATTTAATTTCAGTTCCTTAGATGCATAAAGAACGTTGATTCCATAAAAAAATTAAGATTTTTCCAAAATCTCTCGTTTGCAGAATTCAAAAGCGGTAGGGAACATAATAATTTTTAGGCTTTCCCAAGTATTGATTTTATTCAAAACTGACCTAATCTGCGTTTCCAAATAATCTTCCCGAACCGTTCTGACAGGTTCGTGATTTACGCCTAATGTAAAAAGCATTTCATTTATTCGTACTTGTTTCTCTTCCTCTAAATTAGTTTTGGCAATGAAAATATGCAGTTCAGAATTATATTCCAACAACCGAAATTCATCATAATCAGGACTGTCAAATTTTAGAATATCATCTATTGAATTACTCCGTTTTATTTTGGTATTCACATCCGTATCTGCCATGAAAAAATTATCCCAAAGCCAGCCTTTTGTTTTCTTTTGGGTAGAATCAAAATGCTCTAATTGCCCTTTGACAGACCATTTATCGGGTTTTTGATAAACTCCGTCTTCCCAATTCTTTGCATCATAAAAGTCTGAAATACAGAGTAATTGCTCCGTGTAGGCACACAAGCCTTGCTGACAATGAAAGAGATTCATTACCACATCGTAGTAAAATTTATTCTTTGAAGAATCGTATTCGGGATGAGTTACGAGCAACTCTTCCCAAGTTTTGTAAGCCGTAGAGAGGATAGCGGTTTTATTAATTTTTCTCATCAGTGATTCGAGTAGTCCAGCCTGTTAATTTTGATAGTTTAAGGTATTCATTCCAAAGGATTTCTCTCTCTTCGGGAGATAAATTTTGCTTTTTTAATTTACTTTCCAAAGTTGCTAATCTCATCAAAGCCTTTACTCGTTTTTCATTGCCTTCCGAATCCAAATCAAACACTCTTTGCAGAATATCATCCCAACGCAAATACTGTGGATTTATCGTGTAATTTTCCACATGACGTGCACCTTCGTAATATAATTCTTGAACAACTTTACCATCCTTAAATTTCAATTCCACAATCTCCCAAGGCTCAAAAGATGAAGCGATTATGGGCGAATGCGTAGCATAAAAAAATTGGCAATCTGTGGTCAAAGAAGTATAAATATCAACGATTTCTTTTTGAATATCTGGATATAACGAGCGTTCTGGTTCATCGAAAAAAATTGCGGTACGATTTGGTTTTAGCGTATAAAGAGGAAGCATCGAAAGGAAAATTTGCCGAGTTCCCGTACTCTGAAAATCATACGGAACTTCCTGACCTTCAAGGTTTTCTATCTTAATGGTTTTTACATCTTCAATTTTTTCAAAATCTAATCTTGTTCTTACTCTTAGGTTAAATTTATTCAATATTTTATCTAAAACTTTATCGGCTAAATCTTGTAAAGGGTTTGGATTGTTTTGTTCCCATTCTTTATACTTATTGGCAGCTTCTAAAATCTCTTCTGATTTAAAACCTATTTTGTTTGTTATTTCTGAAATAGCAAGGCTTTTTTGAATTTGATGTTCTCTGTATTCAGTAATTTTTTGATTAATTTTATAAAAAATTTCGTTGTAACTATCTCCTCCAAAATTGAGAAATGGTCGTTCTTCCCCATTGTAAATAACATCTGATTTAGCTCCATTATTCGTAAAATCAACTGGGAAAAATATTGAAATGGGAAAATCTCTGTTGAAACTACTGGATAGATAATTCTTTGTATTTTGCTGCTCTTTTTTATTATCTTCAATTGTATAGTGTTCTTCCGAATAGGTAATTTTAATGTCAATCTCGTCATTAAGTTTGATATAGCTACCGTTTTTTTCTGTACTACCTTCTAAATTGCTAATATACGTTGCAGGCATATCAAAAAGATATTTAAGATTATACATAATTTTTGTGATAAAGTGTAACAAACTCGTCTTCCCAGTCCCACTTTGTCCTATAAAACATACCTTATCCAAAGGTTGTCCAGCCTTTTCGTGTCCTTCGGGATAAGTCAAGTCTAATTTGAAATCTTCAAATTGGTGGTATTTTTTTATGTATAATTCTTTTACTTTCATGCTGTTATCAACTGTTTTCACAAAGTAAATCAAAAAACAAGATAAAACCATTTCTAAGGCAAAGCCCATTCCCCAAAAATTCCGTAATTTTATAGTCTCGAAGCTCGTTTTTCGATGTTTGATGTTCGGTCTTTGAACACCAACCTCGAAAAACGAACCGAAGCGTCGGACGCATCAAACATCGAATATCGAAATATGGAAGAAGAAAAAAAATCATTGAATTTCCTTGAACAAATCGTAGAAGAAGATTTAGCGGCAGGTAAAAATAGTGGACGAATTTTAACTCGTTTTCCACCCGAACCAAACGGCTATTTACACATTGGTCATGCTAAATCTATCTGCTTAAATTTTGGTTTGGCGGCTAAATATGGTGGACAAACCAACCTCCGTTTTGATGATACCAATCCTGAAAAAGAAGAAACAGAATATGTAGATTCTATCAAAGCGGACGTGAAATGGTTGGGTTTTAATTGGACAAATGACCAAGAATTATACGCCTCAGACTATTTTGAGCAACTTTATCAGTTTTCGGTTGAGCTAATAAAAAAAGGCTTGGCTTATGTGGACGACCAACCTGCCGACATGATTGCCGCTCAAAAAGGGAATCCAACTTTGGATGGTGAAGACAGTCCATTTCGTTATCGTAAAGTCGAAGAAAACCTTGATTTATTTGCTCGTATGCGGGCGGGAGAATTTGAGGATGGAGCAAAAGTTTTACGGGCAAAAATCGACATGGCTCACCCAAATATGCACATGAGAGATCCACTTATGTATCGTATCAGACACGTCGAGCATCACCGCACGGGCAATGATTGGTGCATCTATCCAATGTATGATTTTGCTCATGGTCAGTCGGATTCGATTGAAGAGATTACGCACTCAATCTGTACGTTGGAGTTTGATGTGCATCGTCCTTTATATGATTGGTTTATCGAAAAATTAAGTATCTTCCCTTCTCAACAGTATGAATTCGCCCGTTTAAACCTCACACATACGGTGATGAGCAAGCGAAAATTACTGCAATTAGTCCAGGAAGGCATCGTTTCAAGTTGGGACGACCCTCGAATGCCAACGATTTCGGGTTTACGTCGTCGTGGTTTTACCCCCGCTTCGGTTCGTAATTTCTGTGAAAAAATTGGGGTTGGTAAGCGTGAAAATTTGATTGACGTAGGCGTATTAGATTTTTGTGTCAGAGAAGATTTGAACAAATCAGCCGCCCGTGTCATGGCAGTGCTTGACCCTTTGAAAGTGGTCATTACCAACTATCCCGCTGGACAGACAGAGGAATTATCAATCGAAAATAATCCAGAAGATACCCAGTCAGGAAGTCGAATTGTACCTTTTAGTAATACCTTATATATTGAGCGTGACGACTTTATGGAAGAACCCATGAAGAAGTTTTTTCGTCTGGGACCTGGTTTAATGGTACGTTTAAAAGGAGCATACATCATTCAATGCGATGATTTTGTGAAGGATGAATTTGGTAATATTACGGAATTACATTGTAGTTATGTTCCTACAAGTCGCTCAGGGTCAGACACTTCGGGAATCAATGTGAAAGGCGTAATCCACTGGGTTTCAGTAGCTCACGCTGTGAAAGTCGAAGCTCGTTTATACGATAGATTATTAATTTTGGAAGATGCCTCGCAAGTGGGAGATGATTTCAAGAAGTTTATTAATCCAGATTCTTTGACAATTTTACCAGAGATTTTTGTTGAACCAAGTTTAAAGGAGGCCAAAATCGGAATGAATTATCAGTTTATGCGGAAAGGTTATTTCTGTTTAGATACCGATTCAACGGCACAGCATTTGGTCTTTAATCGGACGGTTGGATTGAAGGATAGTTTTAAGAAATAGGATATAATAGTTACTGGTTATTAGTTATTGGTTATCGGAAATTTTACCATTTCTAATAACTGATTACTAATAACCAATCAACTAATCTCTAATAATTAGCCTGATAATCAATCGTAAATACAATCATTGAAAGATTATCTTTGGTTACTTTCACAGGAAAAATATTTCCATCTCCATCAAATTGATTAGCGTACAATCCTTTGTCCCCTTCCTTCACAAAAAGTGAATATTTTCCTTCTGGTAATGCCAAACAAAACTTGCCTTCTGCATCCGACTTCACAGATTTTATGAGGTTTGTTATGATGGCTTTATAAAACCCATTTTGCAAAGTTGCTTGTTGTGTATTAGCCAATTCATACACAAAAAGTTCTCGTTGAACACCCTTTGGCTTGGGAAGTTGACTGTCAGGCGAAGGCATTAAATTACCTGATTTCCAGATAATTGAGCCACAAATTCCTTGATTTATCGTTTCGTTTGAGTCCACAGAATCAACAACTTTTGGAGCAATGACTTTTACTTTTCTTGCTTTTTTATGTACCTTTTTCTTTGGTTTTTGAGAGAAAGAAAGGGTTGAGAATAAGCTGATTATACAAAAAAATAGGGTTAATCTCTTCATATTTTTGCATGATTTTGTTTCATAAACTCCATAAAATCTTCTACCATATCCATGAGATTTCAAAGTTCGAGCCACTTGTAAACTATCTTCCGCTTGACTAAAATATATGGTTAAATCCTCATTCATAGATAGTTATGCCTTCTTTTTTGATAAATCTAAATAATGCTTTATTCGAAGTTTGAAAGTTATTTTTTGATATTACGTAGGATGAAATTGGAATAAAATTATGCTTCAATGATAAATCGAAAAGCTGATTATTAGTTTCTCCTATTTCTTTGGTAATAGATACGTTTTCATCATTTAACAGAACCAAAAAATCTATGTCTGATTCTTCATGAAAGTCTCCTCTTGCGTAAGAACCATACAAGATTATTTTTGACAATCGAGTTGAATAATGTTCAACCATTAATTGGTTAAAATCATTAATTAAGGCATTCTTGTTAATCATAAATCATGATTTATTAATTTCTCTTAAACAACGAATCCACAAATTCCTTCTTATTAAAAACCTGTAAATCTTCTATTTTCTCCCCTACTCCTATGTATTTTACGGGGATTTTTAATTGGTCAGAAATCCCGATAACAACGCCTCCTTTGGCGGTTCCGTCTAATTTGGTAATGGCAAGGGCGGTAATTTCAGTTGTTTTCGTAAATTCTTGGGCTTGGATAAAAGCGTTTTGACCCGTTGAACCATCCAATACCAAAAGAACCTCATGCGGTGCATCGGGTAAGAATTTTTGCATTACTCGCTTGATTTTTGAAAGTTCGTTCATCAAGTTTACTTTGTTGTGCAAACGCCCTGCGGTGTCAATGATTACGACATCAGCATTTTGCTCAACTGCTTGTTTTACAGCATCATAAGCAACGGCGGCGGGGTCAGTATTCATGCCGTGGTCGATTACTTGAATGCCCACTCGTTGTCCCCACAATTTCAATTGGTCAACGGCGGCGGCTCTGAATGTATCGCCCGCACCCAAAATTACTTTGTTACCTGCTTTATGAAATTGAGAGGCTAATTTGCCAATGGTTGTCGTTTTACCCACGCCATTCACACCCACAACCATAATTACATACGGTTTTACGTCTGGAATTTTAAAGGCATTTTCAACGTCGGTTGATTTATTTTGTGCTAATAATTCAGCGATTTCTTCTCTCAGAATATTGTCTAACTCGCTGGTATTGACAAATTTATCCCGTGCAACACGCTCCTCAATTCTTTTAATAATTTTGAGGGTTGTATCCACGCCAACGTCAGAAGTAATCAGAATTTCCTCCAATTCATCCAAAACTTCTTCATCAACCTTCGACTTACCCACTACGGCACGGCTAAGTTTTGAGAAAATCCCTTCTTTCGTTTTTTCTAATCCTTTGTCGAGGGTTTCTTTTTCCTCAATATTTAGAACTTCTTTTTTCTTAAAAAAATCAAATAAACCCATTTTGTCAGTTATCAATTATCTGTGAACAATTATCAGTATATTTTGTGAGGTTTTACCCTAAAATCTCCTTTATTTCTTCTTGTGTTTTTCCTGTAATATTACCAATTTTAGCTAAATCCATACCCAAGGATTGTAATTGTAAAATGGTATTTTTGAGCGTATTTTTCATTTCTTCTTTTTGTTTTTCTACCTCTTCTATTTTTTTTCTTTGTTCTTCAAATATTGGCATAAATTCTTTTTTTGCGGCATCTTTACCATTTTCCCAAGCGGTATCTATTTCTCCCAAACGGATTCTATGAACTTTAATATAATTTTCATAATC
>JAYVIV010000232.1:0-11993 GCA_043769985.1 Arcicella sp. | reverse complement strand
TTTAATGGTACAATCTGCTGCTGAATCTTCGTTGGAAACTACACCATCGGCAGTTAAAAAAACGTTGCCTGCATCCGTGGCAAATTTGATTGAAGAACCTATTCCTCCTTTTGCGGCGGCTAATGATTTTATTTTTTCTGTTAATGCTTCAAATGTCATGTCTTTTTTAATTAAAAGTTAAAAATTAAGAATTAAAAATTATAAACTAAGAATGAGCAATAAGTTGGATATGTAGTAACTCCAACTTTTAATTTTTAATTCATAATTTTTAATTACAGGTAAAGATAATTCCTCTTTTTGTTTTTAGCTTGTTTAGACTTAATTTTATTCAGTTTTTTACCAAAAAATTACATGATTAATAAACGTAAAATTATTAATGATCCCGTTTATGGTTTCATTAATATTACCTCTGAACTTATCTATGACCTCATAGAACACCCTTATTATCAAAGACTTAGGCGTATAAAACAGTTAGGTTTAGCTGAATTAGTCTATCCCGGTGCCTTGCATACTCGTTTTCATCATGCTTTGGGTGCGATGCACTTGATGAATGAGGCCATCACCACATTGCGACAAAAGGGACATCACATTTCCGATGATGAGTGCGAATCAGCTCAAATTGCTATTCTTTTGCATGATGTTGGCCATGGTCCTTTCTCACACGTTTTGGAACGTCATATTCTAAACCAAGTGCCGCACGAACAAATTTCATTTTTGTTGATGGAAGAGTTAAATAAACAATTTGAAGGCAAACTTTCGTTGGCAATCAAAATGTTTACGGGAGAATACCACCGTCCCTTTTTTAATCAGCTTATTTCCAGTCAATTAGATGTTGACAGAATGGACTATCTAAACCGTGACAGTTTTTTCACGGGCGTTAGGGAAGGAAATATTGGAGCGGAAAGAATTCTAAAAATGCTGGATGTTGTTGATAATCAATTGGTTGTGGAGCAAAAAGGAATATATTCAGTCGAAAATTTTTTAACGGCACGTAGGTTAATGTATTGGCAAGTTTATCTACATAAAACCTCAATATGTGCAGAAGTAATGCTATCTCAGATAGTGAGAAGAGCAAGAGAATTGGTACAATTAGGGGTTGCGGTTTTCGCAACAGAGGGCTTTGGATTATTTCTAAAGAACGATGTAACGTTAGAAGAATTCATCTCTGATAAACGTTATTTACAGGCTTTTACGGAAATGGATGACAATGATATTTGGGCTTGCGTGAAAATATGGTCAAAACATCCTGATTTAATATTATCTGGAATTTGCAAGAAATTATTGAATAGGAAGTTGTACAAAATTATGATTTCTGATGAACCGTTTGAAAATTCATTTCTTGAAAAAATTAAAAATGATTTTTTAAATCAAGATGCAATTGATGAAGATAATTTATCTTATTTTGTAGTAGATGGCACCATAACAAATGAGGCTTATCTTTCTGAAAAACAAGCAATTAACATTTTAACAAAGAATAAATTAGTCATAGACATTGCCGATGCTTCAGATTTGCCGACCATCAAGGCTTTAAGTAATGTAGTGAAAAAATACTATATTTGTTGGGCAAAGGACGTATATTTGCGAGGATAATTATTTACTTAGGTATGAATTATGAGGTAGTAGTTATGAAGTGTTTAGCTTTAATGATTATGTTGATACCAGTTATTAACCTCAAATTATAATTATCATACTTAAAAATTAACGTAACCAAAGATAAAAAAAAATTATATGGAATTTACGGTTGAACAGATTGCTCAAATGTTAAACGGAGAAGTCATTGGCGATAAGTCATTGAAAGTAAACCAATTAGCAAAAATAGAAGAAGGTTCAACTGGATCAATATCCTTTCTGGCAAATCCTAAATATGAGCATTTTATCTATACAACCAATGCCTCAGCCGTAATTGTTAATCAAAATTTTCAAGCCAAAAAAGAGCATCAGACCACGCTAATTTTGGTCGAAAACGCTTACACTGCCTTTACAACCTTACTTCAAGAATATCAGAAGTATTTAGCCCAAAATAAAAAAGGTATTGAACAGCCTTCCTTTATCACTCCATCGGCAACCGTGGGTTCAGATGTCTATATTGGAGCATTTGTTTATATCGGTGAATATTCAAAAATAGGTAATAATTCTAAAATTTACCCTAACGTTTCAATCGCTGATTCGTGTATAATTGGTGAAAATTGCACAATTTATTCTGGTGCAAAAATCTATCATAATACCATTATCGGTAATAATTGTACCATTCATTCAAATGCCGTCATTGGTGCGGACGGATTTGGTTTTGCCCCTCAACCAGATGGTACATTTGCCACAATTCCTCAATTAGGTAATGTTATTTTGGAAGATAATGTCAGCATCGGAGCAAATACAACGGTTGATAGAGCCACCATAGGTTCAACGATTTTGAGGAACGGCGTAAAGATTGACAATTTAGTACAAATTGCCCATAACGTTGAAATTGGAAAAAATACGGTCATAGCGGCTCTAACGGGCATATCTGGTTCAACTAAAGTGGGTGATAATTGCATGATTGGTGGACAGGTTGGCATGGCGGGGCATATAACCGTTGCTGATAAAACGATTGTTACTGCACAATCAGGTATCACAAAAACCGTAAAACAGTCTGGAAGAATAATGGCAGGTTCACCCGCACAGGACAGTCATAATAATTTAAAATCACAAGTTTTATATAAAAATTTACCTAAAATTGAGGACAGACTAAGGGCGGTTGAGGATAAATTGAGAGATAGCAAATAATGTTTGTAATTAAACATTCGGAACTATATACTTCCGAAAACATTTATCCGTAAAATGTGCCATAATTTGACATTACTATTACTGCAAAAAATTTATATTAATACTTAGAAAACGAAAACAACATTAACTAATTGATTATTAGACTAATACCCTCTGACTGTTAACTAATAAACCAGTAGGGGTGCCACAGTAAAAATGAACAATAAACAGCATACAATTCAAAAAGCTATTACTTTATCAGGCGTAGGTTTGCACACTGGCGTAGTAGCCAATATGACATTCGTCCCAGCACCGCCAAATCACGGCTATAAATTCCAAAGAGTTGATTTACCTAACCAACCTATTGCAGATGCGGACGTTGATTATGTAGTTGATACCTCAAGGGGAACCACCATTGAACACAACGGAGCGAGAATTAATACGGTTGAACATGTTCTGGCTGCAATGGTAGGCTGCCAAGTTGACAATGTTTTGATACAATTAGATGGTCCAGAACCGCCCATTATGGACGGAAGTGCCATTAAATTTGTTGAAGCAATTTTGGAAACTGGTTTAGAGGAACAAAACGTTAATCGTAAGTTTTTTGAGATTCCTTCCGAAGTACGATTCAAGGATAACGAAAGAGGGGTTGAATTAGCGGCTTTACCTTTGAATGACTATCGCCTAACGGCAATGGTGGATTATAATTCTAAATTCTTATCAAGCCAGCACGCAAATTTGACCAATATTGAGCAATTCAATGAGAACTTTGCAAAATGTCGGACTTTCTGTTTTGTTCATGAATTAGAAGCACTTTTTAACGCAGATTTAATCAAAGGAGGAGATTTATCGAATGCCATTGTAATTGCCGACCGTGATTATTCTGACGTTGAATTAGATCGTTTGGCTGTAATGCTTGATAAGCCTAAAGTGAGCGTTTCAAAGGAAAGGGGTATTCTTAATAATTTGGACTTGTATTTTCCAAATGAGATGGCTCGACACAAACTCCTGGACATGGTTGGAGATTTGGCATTGGTGGGTCGCCCAATAAAAGCACAAATTTTGGCTGCTCGTCCTGGTCATGCAGCGAATGTTGAATTGGCGAAAAAAATCAAGAAATTGATGAAAGAAACTGAGAAAAATAATATTCCTCATTATGACCCAAAACAACCTCCAATATTCAATTTCGAGCGTATTTATCAATTATTACCTCATCGCTATCCTTTTCAAATGGTAGATAAAATCACTTATTTGGATAATGAAAGCGTGGTGGGAATTAAGAATGTAACGATGAATGAAAATTATTTCACAGGACACTTTCCAAACAACCCAGTCATGCCGGGAGTTATGCAAGTGGAGGCGATGGCACAAACGGGTGGTATTTTAGTTCTTAGTTCAGTGCCAGATCCAGAAAATTATTGGCCCTATTTAGTTGGAATTGAAAATTGCCGTTTTCGTAAAAGTGTAGTTCCAGGAGATACCGTAATTTTCAAATGCGATTTAATGGCTCCAATTAGAAGAGGAATTGCAAAAATGCACGGAAGAGCTTATGTGAATGGGGTGGTAGTTTGTGAAGCCGATATGACGGCGAGCCTTGTGAGAAAGGGTTAAGTTTGAATTATCGAATTGTTGAACTGTCGAAACACAATTAGCAACAATTCTACAATTCAATAAATCAATAATTAAAATAAATGACACAACCATTAGCATACATACATCCAGAAGCTAAACTTGCTCAAAACGTTGTTGTTGAGCCTTTTACGGTTATACACCAGAATGTCGAAATTGGTGATGGCACTTGGATAGGCTCAAATGTGACAATTTTCCCAGGGGCGAGAATCGGTAAAAACTGCCGAATTTTCCCAGGAGCAGTAATATCAGCAATCCCCCAGGATTTGAAATTCGGAGGAGAAGATACCCTGGCAATCATTGGGGATAACACAACCGTTAGAGAATGTGCCACCATTAACCGTGGCACAAACGATAAACATAAAACCCAAATTGGCAAAAATTGCTTAATCATGGCGTATGTACACGTAGCCCACGATTGTCTAATTGGTGATAATTGTATTTTGGCAAACAGCGTACAAATGGCTGGACATGTTGAAGTAGGTGATTTTGCAATTGTGGGTGGTTCAAGTGCAGTGCATCAATTTGTGAAAATAGGGAGACATTCAATGATTTCGGGAGGTTCTTTAATTCGTAAAGATGTTCCACCTTTCACTAAGTCAGGTCGAGAACCACTCTCTTATGCTGGAATCAACTCAATTGGACTACGAAGACGTGGTTTTACTGATGAACAAATCGTACAAATTCAAGAAACATACCGTTATGTTTATTTGAAAAATCTTAACAATAACGATGCACTTTCTCAAATAGAAATTAACCTTCCCGCCTCCGCAGAACGTGATGAAATCGTAAATTTTATTCGCAATTCTGAACGAGGCATTATGAAGGGGCTTTCTTAATTTAGGTATGAGGTATTAGGTATGAATTATGAGGTATTGGAAGACGAATACTTCATACCTCATACCTCATACCTACAACCTAAAACCTAAAACCTATCCATGAAAATAATTGCAGAAAATCTCGGTAAAAAATTTAGAAATGAATGGATTTTTAGAAATTTGAATTACGAATTTCAATCGGGAAAATCTTATACTTTTATCGGAGCCAACGGAAGCGGAAAATCTACTTTATTGCAAGTTCTTTCGGGCTTTATGCCTCATTCTGAAGGAATGATAAATTATGAAAATAACTCAAAATCAATTTTAATTGATGATTATTACAAATATTTAGTTATTGCTGCCCCTTATTTAGAACTCATCGAAGACTTTACCTTAACTGAAATCATAGAATTTCATATCAAATTTAAACCCTTCACCAATAACCTTTCCGTCAACGAATTCATTGATTTTATTGAATTGCCAAAAGCCAGAAATAAGGAAGTAAAATTCTTTTCTTCGGGTATGAAACAACGGGTAAAGTTAGGATTAGCGTTCTGGTCTGCTTGTGACATTTTGATGTTAGACGAACCTACTTCTAATCTTGATGCCGAAGCAACTTCATGGTATCTACGCAATGTACAAGAATACTCAAAAAATCGTTTACTGCTTTTATGTTCTAATCAATCATCAGAATATGAATTTTGTGAAAATATCTTAAATATTCAAGATTATAAATAGTTTATCATGTTTTTTTACCAAAAACAAATACAAAGAAAACGCAAAAAAAGCATCTGGACAATCGCTATTCTTCTGATTTTCAGCCTATTATTTTGGCAAAAATCGTGGGTCAATTATTTCTATCAACAAGCAAAAGGAGGCTTAGATATTGCTTTTAATACCAAACCTCTATCAGCGGTTCTTCAAGACAAATCTGTTCCTGATTCTCTAAAAAGACGCATTTTATACATACAGGAAGTCAGAAAGTATGCCATTGATTCATTAGGTTTACAAGACAATCCAAAAGTCTATCAAACGCTTTATAATCAAAATGGACAACCATTAGTACATCTCCTAACGGTTGCTGAGCCTTACAAAATGGAAGCAAAGGAATTTAATTTCCCCGTTGTTAGTTGGTTTATTGGTAGTTTTACGTACAAAGGTTTTTTTGATTCAACCTCTGCAAAAAAAGAACAAATACGTTGGAAATCAAAAGGTTATGATACTGAAATGGGGCAAGGAATTGCCTATTCAACCTTGGGGTGGTTGCCCGAACCGATTCTTTCCAATATGCTATATTATCCAGAAGGGAAATTAGCGAGCCTGATTATTCATGAAATGACTCATGGTACAATTTTTGTGAAAAATGATCACGAAACAAGTGAAAACTTAGCTAATTTTATCGGAGATTATGGAGCCAAAAGATTTCTCATGTTTAAGTATGGTCTTGATTCTAAACAATATAAAAGATTCACCCAATCAAGAATTTTTAGAGATTTATTCATAAAACATTTGAATAGAGGAACGTTAAAATTAGATAGTTTATACAAAACCTTTGAAGCTAATCTTTCTTCAAAATATAAGGATTCATTAAAATATTCGTTAATTGAAAAAATCGAATGTAATCAAGATACAATTTATAACAAACTACCAAATTTACCAAAGTATCAGTTCAACAAAAACGATTTACCAAATAATGCCTATTTTGTGAGTTTCAAAACCTACAACTCCAAGCAAAATGAGTTTTCAATTATTTTCAAAAATCAATTTAATAATGATTTTGGACGTTTTTTAAGTTATTTAAGAACAAAATACAATTGATTAATTATCACAATTTTTGTAACATGAAAAAAACATTCATCGCAGTTGCACTATTATTTACAGCCATGAGTTTGAAATCGGCTGAGAAAGATCGTGTGATTGAACAAACAAGTTTTACTACTGGCGAACACATTGAGTATCGTGTCCATTATGGATTTGTGAACGCAGCGGAAGCTATTGTGGATGTTGATAATAAATTCCAGAATGCAAATGGTCGTCAGTGCTATAAAGTCAATATTGTGGCAAGAACCGTTGGAATGACCGATTGGTTTACAAGAGTACGTGATGTTTGGACTTCATACATTGACGCTTCGATGATTTTACCCCAACTTTTCTACCAGAAAAAATCGGAAGGGAATTATACAGCTGAGCAAAAAGTCGTTTTTAATCATGCTACCAACACAGCAAAACAGTATGATATTGACGATGACAACGAGAAAAAATCTTTTCAACTCCCTAATAATGTGCAAGATGTAGTTAGCGGATATTATTATTTAAGGACGATTGATTTTTCAAAATTATCAATTGGCGAAAATGTTCCAGTAGTTTTCTTTTTTGATGGTGAAGTTTATAATATGCGTTTGAAATATAGAGGAAGAGAGGTTCTGAAAACTAAATTTGGCAAAATAAACACTTTTAAAATAACGCCCCAATTACCCAAGAACAATTTTTTTCAAGACGAAGAATCAGTAAAACTTTGGGTTACGGATGATGCCAACAAAATTCCAGTGCGGGCAGAAGTTGAATTGAAAATTGGAGCAATTACCTTAGATATAAGAAAATACTCAGGACTTAGAAATGAGATTAGGTTCAATTAATGACGTTAAAATCTTTGAGTAGTTATAATGAGTCATTGTAACTACTCAAAGAATTTCACTTATCCTTTCAGAGCCTTTTGATACACTTCCAATACTCTTTTACGGGCAAAATCATGATCAACTATGGGTTTGGGATAATCAAAACTATTCAATTCTGGAATCCATTTTTTAATGTAATCTAAATTTTTATCGAACTTTTCTGTCTGTAATCTTGGGTTAAAAACTCTGAAATAGGGTGCTGCATCACAGCCACTTCCTGCCGCCCATTGCCATCCCCCATTGTTAGAAGCGAAATCAAAATCTATAAGTTTTTTAGCAAAATAAGCCTCACCCCATCGCCAATCTATGAGCAGATGTTTAATCAAAAAGCTCGCCGTAATCATCCTGACTCGGTTGTGCATAAATCCAGTTGTGTTCAATTCCCGCATCCCTGCATCCACAATGGGGTAACCCGTTTTACCCTCACACCATTTTTGAAACTCAGCTTCGTTATTACGCCATTCAATTTTATCGTATTCTCTCCTAAACGGCAGACCTTGACCAATATGTGGGAAGTGATGAAGAATATTAGCATAAAAATCACGCCAGATTAGTTCGTTAAGCCATGTTTCTGATAAGGTGTTAGCCTTTCTTGCCAATTCTCTAATACTTACCGTTCCAAATCGAAGATGTACTGATAGTCTTGTTGTTCCTTCAATGCCAGGAAAGTTTCGTTTTTCGGCGTAATTTTTAACCGTATTTTCTCGAAGAACTTTACTCGGAAAATGACCTCCAACTTTGGAAAATCCCATCTGTTCTAAACTTGGAATTTCTATTTCACCCTGTTTCAAATAGTTTTCAACATAGTCTTCATTTGGGTAAGATTTCAAATAATCATCATTCATTTTCTCTTTCCATTTTCTACTGTATGGTGTAAAGACTGTATAAGGAGTTCCTGCACCTGAAAGCACCTCATTTTTCTCGAAAATTACTTGGTCTTTATAGGTTTTGAATTCCACACCTTCACTCATGGCATATTCACAAACAGCACCGTCACGTTCATGAGCATAAGGTTCATAGTCATGATTTGTATAAATAGCAGAAACATGATATTGATTCAATAATTCAGGGAAAATTTCCTCGGGCGTACCATATTTGACCAGAAGAGTAGAGCCTATTTTTAGTAATTCAGCCTGCATTTCAGTTACTGAATCATGTATAAATCCCACTCGCCTGTCCTTTTTTTCTTCCAATTTATCCAAAATATTCTTATCGAAAATAAAGATAGGTAAAACTGGATTTCCAGACTTTAAGGCGTGGTAAAGTCCCGTATTGTCGTGTAAACGTAAGTCTCGGCGAAACCAAAAAATTGATATTTTTGACATTATTATAGATTTATTGATTGATAATTTATAACTAAATAACCTACCACTTACTCATTTGTTTTAAGATTTGTACGTATAGACGTATAGAATATTAAGAAAAATAAAAAATGAAGATAAAATTTGGCTTTTTTTAGAAAAATGTCTTTCTTGTGTGAGTATTTAACAGTCAAACTCTAAAAATTACTAAACATTATGCAAAATTTAGAGTTCAACAGGTTTTTCACCAATTACTTCACGGAAATTTTATTGAAGCCTTTCATTCTAATTTCTTAATCTATTTATTCTTACCCTTTTTTCTCCTCAAAATCTCTGATGCAATATTTGATACAACTATTTCAAAGAAATTTTTGTTAGTAAATAAATGAATTTGGATTTTTTGGGGGAGGTATAATTTTTTTTACAATCCTAAGAAATATGCCATTATATCCATTCAATCAACTAATTCCCTTAAAATAGCCAATCGCTCAATAATTATTTTAAAACTTATTCTTGATTTCTATTGACAAGCCCTATCTCAAAATTGTATATTTGCAAGAATCGTATTGAGGTCGTTGGTCTTTGGGCATTGGACTTTGGTATAATTTAAAAATTTTTACTCGTTGAAAATCGCTAAACCAACTTTCCATTTTCACAATACAAATAGTATAAAAACAAAAGAACATGATTCCAGGCGAAAAAACCGCAAATATTATTAGAATGAAATTGTCCGAATTTAGGTTCGATCTACCCAATAATCTTATATCCTTATATCCAACTGAACATCGTGGAGAGTCTCGTATGATGGTAGTCAATCGTAAAACAAAGACGATTGAACATAAAATGTTCACAGATATTTTACAGTATTTTGACGATGGTGATGTTATGATTACCAACGATACAAAAGTTTTTCCAGCTCGTTTATTCGGTCAAAAAGAAAAAACGGGTGCAAAGATTGAAGTTTTTTTATTGCGTGAATTAAACCGTGAACACCGTCTTTGGGACGTTTTGGTTGATCCCGCTCGTAAAATTCGTGTTGGTAATAAATTATATTTTGGCGATAGTGATTTAGTTGCGGAGGTAATTGATAATACAACTTCTCGTGGGCGAACAATTCGTTTCTTATACGATGGTGACCACGATGCTTTGATGAAGCAAATTCATTTATTAGGTGAAACACCGCTTCCTGATGAAATTCGTTTTAAACGTAATGTTGAGGCATCAGATGAAGAGCGTTTTCAGACCATTTATGCAAAACACGTAGGTGCGGTGGCTGCTCCAACGGCTGGAATGCACTTTAATAAAATTATTATGAAACGGTTGGAGCTGAAGGGTATCAATTTCACTCCTCTAACCCTGCATATTGGTCTGGGAACTTTCAGAACTGTGGACGTTGAGGATTTAACAAAACATAAAACTGATTCAGAGAATTTTAATATCACCCAAGAGACCTGTGACATCGTTAATGAAGGGATTGACAATAAGAAAAAGATTTGTGCAATTGGAACAACAACCATGAGAGCTTTAGAATCGTCTGTATCTGCGGATGGTCATTTAAAGCCCATAGACGGCTGGACGGATAAATTTATCTTCCCTCCCTACGAAGTGAGAATCCCAAATGCGTTGTTAACCAATTTCCATTTACCAGAATCTGTTTTGATTATGATGACTTCGGCTTTCGGTGGATTTGAGTTAATCAAAGAGGCTTATCAAATCGCAATCAAGGAAAAATACAAATTTTTCACTTACGGAGATGCGATGTTAATTATCTAAATTTTGTCTGAATTTGGATTTGTCGGATTAAAAGATTTTTAGGATTTTTCGTCGAAAATAATCCTAAAAACCCTTTAATCTGACGAATCCAAATTCAGACAAAATTATTCAAAATAACGAAACTCATTTGGCTGCAAATTTTCTAATTCAACCTCCCCTATTCTCACTCGAATCAATTGTAGAACTTCATAATCAAGTTTGTAGCACATTCGTCTAATTTGACGATTTATACCCTGAATTAAAATTATTTTGAAGGTAAAAGTATCTATTTTTTCTACTTTACAAGGTAAAGTTGTTTTACCTAAAATATTGATTCCTTCCGACATTTTCTGAATAAATTCACCGTCAATTTCTTTATCTACAGTAACCAAATATTCCTTTTCAGTTTGATGTTCATGACGTAATGTTTTATCAAAAGTCCTTCCATCATTGGTCAATATCAATAAACCTTCCGATTCTTTATCTAATCGTCCAACTGGGAAAACCTCTTCTTTAAATGGTAAAATATCCTTTAGATTATCTTTAATTTCACGATTTAAAGTGGTCTCAATTCCTCTTGGTTTGTAGAAAGCAAGGTAAATAAAGTCCTTTTTTTGTTGCAAAATTTGCTCTTCAAAAGCGACTGAATCTCCTAAATTCAGCACTATATTTTCAAACAAAGTTTCTCCATTTATTTTTATTTTTCCTTCTAAAATAAGCGCTAAAGCATTTTTATTAGAAATGTTTAAGCGTTTTACCAAAAAATATTGAAGTCGTTTTCTGAAAGTCACATTTTTAGAGGTATGAGTTGAGCGGGGTGCGCAACCTTATGAGTTATGAGTTATGAGTTATGAGTTATGAGTTAAACAGAAGCGGATTCTTATTTTTTAAGTTCCAGAAATAACGAAAATTCAGAGAAATATTGGATATAAAAAATTCATAATTTATACCTCATAATTCATAACTAAATAAGCCCTTCATCCGCAAAACTCATATATCCCTTATCCGTAAAAATAACATGATCCAAGACGGGAACATCTAAATATGAACCTGCCTCTCTGAGTTTTTTTGTTAAA
>JAYVIV010000231.1:0-9951 GCA_043769985.1 Arcicella sp. | reverse complement strand
GGAATTATGGGACCAATTCCTCGCCAACCTGTATTATACGAAACCGCTCGTAACTTATATTTTCACGTGCCTATGTGGTTTGGAATGTTTGCAGTGCTTTCGGTTTCGGTTTGGAATTCGATTAAATATTTGCGTACTCCCAATATGCTGTACGACACAAAAGCCTCTGAATATGCCAACACAGGCATTTTGTACGGAATTGTAGGAATTCTGACGGGTAGTATTTGGGCGAGATATACATGGGGGACTTGGTGGACGAGCGATGTAAAACTCAACGGTGCCGCCATTGGATTATTAATTTATTTTGCCTACATTATTCTGCGTGGCTCATTCAACGATGAACAGCAAAGAGCCAGAATATCAGCCATTTATAATATTTTTGCCGTAGCACTATTAATTCCATTATTAATTATTCTCCCAAGAATGACTGATTCTTTGCATCCAGGAAACGGTGGAAATCCAGGCTTCAAACCCATGGATACTGAACATACCATGCGAATCGTTTTTTATCCTGCGGTCATTGGGTGGATTTGTTTGGGATTTTGGATTACTGATTTAAGATTACGCTTGAAAAATTTAGAGCAAATTCATCAAGAAAATAGTTAAGGTTATGGAAAATTTAAGAGTTTATTTAACAAGACAGTCAAGTGGCTACGGATTTTCAATTTTACCAAATCAGAAATTGAAAATTATTGAAGAATTTGGGGATAGAGCCAATCCTGCAAGTTTTATTGTTGTTAATTATGGACGAAAAAGTAATTTTCAATCCATGTTAGGATGGTTGGAAACGGCTGTGCTTCCTCTACTTTTGGGAATGTATAATCAAGAAGACCTTAAAAAAATTAAAACTGTCTCATTTTATGATCCTGAATCAGACACTAAAATAGAAGATTTAGATTTATATGAAGACCCCATTTCCTAACGAACATTTATATTTTGGTAAGGCAGGGCATTTGTTTGTGATGTCAGAGTTTCTTTTGAGAGGTTGGAATGTGGCAATTCCAGAAGTTGATGTTGGAGATGATATTTTTGTCGTAAAAGATTTTAATGGTGAACTAGTAAGAGTTCAAGTAAAAACTTCAAAAGCAATTTATCTTAAAAATGGAGGATATACCGCTCAATTCAAATTGTCATTGAAACAATTGAGAGATTCAATTAAAGAAGTGAGTTATGTTTTTGTGGTAAGAGAGACAAATAATTGGAGTTTACCAGTTATCATTGACCAACAAATATTGCTGGAATTATATGAAAATAATTCATTGGGTTCTGAATACAAGGATAATCTAATATTAAGACTAAATTTCAAACAAGGCAAAGTAACCAACAAGCAAATCGACCTAACTGAATACCAAAACAATTTTGAAGATTTTATTATATTTTAAAAATGAAAAAACTATTTTCCCTAATCACATTGTTATTAATATCAGCAACAATGTTCGCCCAAGAAGCAACCGCTAACGAACCCGAAATGGCAGATAAATTGTATGCCGATGGTAGAATTTACGTAGTTGTGGCGGTTGTTGCAACCATTTTTGCAGGAATTATTGTTTACTTAATAAACCTTGATATAAGAATTTCAAAGTTGGAAAAATAGCCCCCTCCGCCCCCGAAGGGGGAACTTTCACAACCATTTAAACTCCCCCTTCGGGGGTTGGGGGGCTATTAAAAGTATGAAAAAGACCCATATTTTCGGACTCATTATTATTGCCATTGCCGTAGCAATTTTGGTTTCTACGGGTACGGAGGCAAGTACGTACACTGATTTTACTGACGCTGAAAGTAAAGCGAAAGGTGGTGATGTAAGTCAAGTTCACGTAGTTGGTAAATTAAAGAAAAGTGCTTCTGGTGAGGTTGAAGACGTTATTTACAATCCTGCCATTGATGCGAATCACTTGGAATTTACTTTAACCGATAATAAAGGACGTTCTCAAAAAGTAGTCTATAATGCCCCAAAACCACAAGATTTGGGTAAGGCAGAACAAATTGTTATCATCGGAAGTATGGAGGGACAAGTTTTCAAATGTGATAAAATCCTCTTGAAATGCCCTTCAAAATATCAGGAAGGAAAAGTTGAATTTAAGGAAGTGGAGAAACCTTTGAAACAGTCGTAAACTCTTAATATTATGAGCGTAGCAGAATTAAAACTTGAATTATATCGTCAGATTGACACACTCAATGAAGATGAACTACTGAAACTTAATAATGTAGTTCAAACAATTACCCATCCAGAAAATGAGGTAAAGAAAACTCGTGGAATTATAGGCAGCATGAAAGGTTTTGTTACCTATATGTCAGATGATTTTGACGAGCCTTTGGAAGATTTTAAGGACTATATGTAATGGAAAATAAATTTTTGATTGATACTCATACCTTCATTTGGTTAATTGAAGATGACCCTAAATTACCTGATTCTTCAAAACGATTGATTGATAATTTGAATAACGATATTTTTATAAGTATTGCAAGCCTTTGGGAAATGGCTATCAAGATAAGTATTGGTAAATTAAAATTATTAGGTGTTTTAGCACAAGCAATTGATGAATTATATGCTCGTAATATTAAAATCCTTCCTATTGATTCACTTCATATTTTAAGAGTTCAAAGTCTCCCTTTTCATCATAAAGACCCATTCGACAGAATTATTATTGCTCAAAGTTTAACTGAAAATATCACACTCATCAGCATAGACGGAGTCTTTGATAGTTATGGAATAAAACGATTATTTTGAGTACAGAATGATAGTGTTTAAAATAGACTAATCACCAAATACTATTTACCCAATATCTAATAAAAAATGCTTCATACAACCATCGGAAATATTGGTCATTTGTGCATCATCTTGTCGTTTGTGGCATCAGTGATTGCAACTTTTGGCTATTTCAAATCTGTTCAAACTACTGATTTAATTCAACAAGAATCTTGGAAACGCTTTTCTCGTTTTGCTTTCTATACGCACGGATTGGCGGTCGTGGGCGTGATAATTGCCTTATTCTCAATTATTTACAACCATTATTTCGAGTATCACTACGCTTGGTCGCACTCGTCGAGGGCTTTACCAGTTTATTATATCATTTCCTGTTTTTGGGAAGGGCAAGAAGGCAGTTTTTTGCTTTGGATATTTTGGCACGCTGTCTTAGGAATCGTCCTTATCAATACCAATAAACATTGGGAAGCACCCGTTATGGCGATTTTTGCTGCTGTGCAAACTTTCCTTTGTTCGATGATTTTGGGGGTAGTTTTACCCGTAATTGACCTTAAAATTGGCTCGTCTCCTTTCCTTTTAATGAGAGAGGCGATGCCCGATTTACCCGTTTGGCAGATGAAACCCGATTTTATTGCCGAGGATGGAAATGGACTTAACCCTTTGCTTCAAAACTATTGGATGGTGATTCACCCGCCAACGCTTTTCTTGGGTTTTGCCACGACTTTAATTCCCTTCGCATACGCCATGGCTGGTCTGTGGAGACGTGAATTTACTGCTTGGATTCGTCCAGCTTTACCCTGGGCTTTATTTTCGGGATTGATTTTGGGCGTAGGAATTATTATGGGTGGATATTGGGCGTATGAAACCCTCAATTTTGGTGGATATTGGAACTGGGATCCCGTTGAAAATGCCTCATTTGTGCCGTGGTTGGTGTTGGTGGCGGCTTATCACTGCATGATTATTTACAAAACGAATCAAACCGCTTTGGGTACTTCGTTTATTTTGGTAATTGCCACTTTCATCTTGGTTTTATATTCTACTTTTTTGAATAGAAGTGGCGTTTTGGGCGATGCTTCGGTTCACTCTTTCACGGATTTAGGACTTTCGGGACAGTTACTAATTTACTTATTATTCTTCCTACTTTCATCGGTTGCTTTATTGATTTTTAGATGGAAAGATATTCCAAAAGATGAAAAAGAAGTATCCACTTATAGCCGAGAATTCTGGATTTTTATGGGAGCAACAACGCTCTGTTTGTCTGGTTTTCAGATAATCACAGCCACATCCTTACCAGTTTACAACAAAATAGTTGAAGGCTTAGGATTTGTTTCAAAATTGGCTCCTCCTGCCGATGCGGCTACTTATTACTCTAAATTTCAATTATGGTTTGGCGTAGGAATTGCCATTTTTTCAGGAATTGGGCAGTCATTTTGGTGGAAAAAAATCAACAAAGAAAACTTCATAAAATTCTTCCTTACACCATTATTAGTGAGTTTAATTTTGACATTCGTAGTCATTTTCTTTACCACCAAAACCCAAACAGGCGACTTCTTTGAATCTCCTACTTACATCGTTTTGTTGTTCGCTGGCATCTTCTCAATTTTGACTAACGGCTCAATTTTGTTAAATATTTTTAAAGGAAATTACAAACTTTCGGGTGGGGCAGTAACCCACATTGGCGTGGCGATGATGTTGTTGGGTATCTTATTTTCTTCGGGATATTCAAAGATAGTTTCAATGAATGATAGTGGCATGAAGATTTTTAATGAAAAGGACTTAGAAGGAGAAAATGCCAATGCTAACAAAGAGCATCTTGCCTTGTGGTTGAACACGCCGACGAGAATGGATAATTATACGCTTACCTACAAAGGCGTGCGTGTGGAAGGACGTGAATTACCTGATTATTTACGCCCAGAGCAAGTTGAAATCATCGAAAATGACTTCCACGCCATTGCATTGCAGGACATTGAACAGAAAGGTAAAAAGTATTATTCAAAGGGAGATACATTGCCCGTTTTTCCAGAAAATAAATACTACGAAATTGATTTTAGAGATAAAGAAGGTAGAGTAACTACACTTTACCCACGTTTTCAGATTAATAAGAAAATGGGAAATTCAGTCTCTCCTGACCTCAAACGTAATGTTGGCAAAGATTTATACACTTACGTTGCCCAAGCTCCCGATTTAGATAATCGTGAGTGGAGCAAGACTGAAAACTACACGATTACTGTAAAAGATACCTTCTTTTTGAATGACTACGTGGCGGTTTTGGATAATGTGGCACGAGTTGATAGCTTTGAAAATAAGCCTTTGGGACCCAACAATGCGGCCGTTCAAGCTACGATAAAAGTGATGGGAAAAGAGTTTATTCAGTATGAAATTAAACCAACTTTTGTCATTCGTGATGGAATGGTTGCCATGCCTCCGATTGAGCAAAACGAAGTAGGTATCCGTGCAAAATTCACGAACATTGACCCAAAAACGGGTAAATTTGGCTTTGCTTTTAATACTACACAAAGAGATTATGTAGTGCTAAAAGCCATCGAAAAACCAATGATTAATTTACTTTGGATTGGTACTTTGGTGTTAATGTTAGGTTTTATTATGGCGATTATTAGACGCTATCGGGAGTTTAAATTGATGCGGGATAAGGGATTATAAGATTTTATTGTTGATATTAAATCGTATATTTGTTCATTTAATATCAGAGAACATGGGAGCTGTCTTAACACAAAAATTAAATCCAATACAAGTTCATTTACTTCGTTTTTTTAGTGAACGAAATGTTAATGAACAAGAAACCAATGAGCTACAACAACTTATTGCAAATTTCTATCCTCTAAAAGCGGATAAACTAATGGAAGATATTTGGAATGAGAAAGGATATTCGGAAGCAAAAATGATGGAGATTTTAGAATCAACGTTGTGAAGGTTTCAATCCTTCACAACGTTTGTATCTAATCAATCCTCCTCCTCCTCACTCTTCACCGCAACCCTCACAAAAGCACTTCTTTTAGGAACGGGCATTTTGCTTTTTTCGCCTCTCATGACTTTCCAAATATCTTCGTTAAAAGCAGCATCTGGGGCGGCATCTTCGTGGGTGAAATCAAAATTAGGTCTGCGTTTTCCCGTATTTATTGCCATATTTCTTTCATTAATGTCCACATTGGCAGGAACGGATTGGAAGGTTGTTAAGTCTATATTTTTGGAAAAACATTTGAATAAAGGAGTTGCCCCTGCATCATACTGACTCATCGGTGGTAAGCCCAAAATCAATTCCATCGTTCTTAAAATTCCAGAAGTTGAATACATTTCATGAACAACTGATTTTCGTTTCGTGTATGGACTAATCACAAAGGCTGGCGAACGGTGAGCGTCCACATGATCGGAGCCGTTTTGTGCATCATCTTCCAGAATAAACACGGCAGACTCATTCCAAATTTTTGATTTTGAAAGATGTTCAATAAATTTCCCAACCGCCAAATCATTGTCGGCAATGGCAGCTTCCACACTGAAAGCCCCTTTTCTTGAACCCGAAGTATGATCATTGCCCATTCTGAGACTATTAAATCTTGGAACGGCATTAATTGCCAACAAAGAGTCAAAATCCGTTTCCCACTGTTTTTCACGATCAGAATCCTTGAAATTCATATTCCAACCTGTATATTTTTTGCATACATTGCCTTGAACACCTGCGTAATTTCCTTTGGGTGAGTCAGCAAATTCGCCATAAGTTCTGAAAGGAATTTTGGCTCTTTTACAATAATCCCAAATAAAACCGTTCCGTGGATAAGCAATTTCTCGTTGTCCTTCATAATCGTAAGAACCGCCTCTGCCACCGTATGACGTTACCCAGTTTTTTTCCACATAATCATTGGCATACGCCGCCGTTGACCAGTTATGACCATCCGCAGAAACTTCTGCATCCACATAAAAATTATCCAACAATACAAACTCACGAGCCAATTTATGTTGATTTGGGGTTAAATTTTCTGGAAAAATACACAAATTTATGTCTCCGTTTCCTTCTTTCATATCGCCAAAAACTTGGTCGTAGGTTCTGTTCTCTTTAATGATATAAAATACATATTTGATGGGTGACTTCCCTCCTACTTTCATTGGAATGGGATTGTCACTTTCACCCATTGCCATGTTTTCTTTTTGTTTTGAATAGGGCGTATTCTGAAAAACTACTTGCGAATAAGTTGCCATCGTTTTCTCATCGGGTGCTTGAATAATTGACAATGTCCCTTTCAATAATCCACCAATATATTCAACGACTTCTTTATTGGCTTCGGGATTTGCTCCCACTTCCTGTGGCTTCTTTTTTGCCAATGGATTTGGACCTTTTGGATTGGGTTTTGAGCTGAATCCTTTGCCATTTGTTACATAAATTTTATCCTCAATCGTCTTCACCGAAGTCGGATACCACCCCGTTGGAATAAAGCCTTTTGATACACTTTTTCCCTTCTGAGAAACATCAAAAACTGCCAAACAGTTATTGTCGGCATTGGCAATATAAATGGTTCTCTCATCGGGTGAAAGTGCTACACCATTGGGCGTTGAACCTACAGGAGCATTTGGATATAAAGAAGCCGAAATATGCTCAATTAACGAATGGGAGGCAGTTTCAATAACAGAAACGGTATTATCATTACCATTTGGAACGAATAAATACTTGCCATCTTTCGTGAAAACCATATCGTTTGGATGGCTATTCGTAGCAATTTCAGCCGTCATTTTTTCTTTCAAAATATCATAAACCACCACTTTTGAACCACCCCAAAGCGTAATGTATAATTCGTTAGTTTGAGGGGCAATCATGCAAGTATATGGCTCAGCATTTAGCTTTTCTTCTTTAATTACTTTGCGTGAATTCAAGTCGCAAATAAAGAGTGATTTTGAATCTTTTGCCGTTACGTACAAACGATTATTTTGAGCATCAACACACAAACCTGCGGGTGAAATTTTGGCTTTTGGAAAGGCTTCACCCAATTTAATCTCACCGTCTTGAATCAATTTCTGGTTTTCAATTTTGTAAATTACTACTACATTATCGTTTCCCCCCGAAGCATAAATGAATTTCTCATCTTTACTGAAAGCCAAACCAACCCACGATTTTTTAATCACAACTTCATCCAAAACCTTCTCCGAAACGGCATCAATCAGCATGATGCTTTGCGTGCTTTGTCCGTTGTTGGTAACAGCCAAAAGTTTTTGTGATGGCGAAACGACAAGATTTAAAGGTAAATCATTGAGATTCAGACTTGTACCCACGGGCGTGAGCGACCAACCGTTTGGAAGAGTTACTCGACTGGCAGTCAGACTTTCGAGTAATGCTTTGTCTCCATTTCCTTGATTTATGGCTTGTTTTTGATTACAAGCAAAGCAAATGAAGAGGATGGATATTGATAAAATTAGATTTTTCATTGGTTTGGATGAATTTAGTTTTTTGATGTGTCAAATATACGAATAATTGATTAGTCCCTGTATTAGGATTAGCTCACGGATTTAACGGATTGGACACGGATGAACACGGATTTTTTTTAATTTCATCTATGTTTATCCGTGTCCAATCCCTCAAATCCGTGTGCTAATATTTATATTAAAATCCATATCTTAATCCCAACTGAATTCTCCATGGAGTTCCACCAGCGGTTGATAATTTTCTTCCTGCCCCTGTTTCCACGTTGTAAGTATAATTTTTAGAAGCCTGGTCAAATCCTACCATTGAAGTTAGGTTTACGTTTCCATGATTATAACTAACTCCGTTTTCTTTATTCAATAAATTTGCAAAATTGAAACAGTCTGCCGACAAAGCGAAATTGTGTTTTTTCGAGATTTTGAATTCCTTCGTCAAACGTAAATCAATCGTGTAATAAAATGGATTTACGCCACCGTTTCTTTGAGCTACTTTTCCAATATTTTCAGTAATGTATTTTTTTACACTTTCCGTTACATCTGGATTATCCAATAACCCTTGAATTCCTTTTTTCACGGCTTCGGGAACATTAGCTCCATTTGGGTCAAAAACATACGCCAAGTCGTTGGTTAGTACAAAATCACCATTTATACTTTTATTTCCACCCACTATAAATGAGTAGCGAGTACCCCCAACACCGTTAAAAATTGCTCCTAATTGAAAGCCCTTAAACGTTGGCGTTGCAGCTGAAACCACTAATTTATCTGAAAATTGGTCGTCTGAATACGAAACAGATTGATCTCTTGGATCGTCCACGATTGGGCGGAAAGTTGAAGTATTTGCCACGCAACAGTTGAAGGAAGAGTTATCCTTTGTATCGTTTTTGGTATAACTAACCGTGAAATATCCGTCTCTACCTATCCTCATACTGGCATCAATCACCACCGCCATTTGGTCTAATTGTCCCGTTGATTCCAATGACAAAACACGTCCTAATTCCGTTGATTTTCTACCTTTTGTCCAGTCGGTTGACCCATTTAAAGGGATAGTATTGGCAGGAACATATACCCCACGATTGGCTTCGTTACTCAATCTAAAATACGGCTCATCCACAATATTTCTATCGTAATACACATAATTATTAACCGTTTTAGACCACAATAAATTGATTCCCGCTCTGAATCTCGAATTGAAAAAACGATTATACGAGAAGTTTAATTTATAAATCGAAGGCACTTGAAAATTATCACTCACCGCATTTATCGTTGAAACATAACTCGTTCCCTTCGGAATTCCAGGCGTTGTTGAAGGGTCATTTCGGTAAGAAGCAAAATCAGGAATTGGCACATTTGCCCCCGATACATCAATTGAGCCTACGATTGTACCACTATTTTGGATATTATTTAACTGTAAATATGAAACGGGCTGAGCTGAAAATACACCTCCACCAAACTTAACAATATCTCGTTGGCGACCTTCTACATCCCAAGTCAATTGCAATCTTGGTTGAATGTTATTATAGTCTGCTAATGAATTATTGGTCTTAACCAATAATTTACTTTCCGTCATTGGATTTGGGTCGCCTTGTTTGAAGAAAATCGTAGCATCATAACGTAAACCTGCCATTGCCGTCACGTTTTTGAAAGGCTCAAATTCCACTTGGGCAAACACTGCCAAATCAAGCAAAGATTGTTGGACAGCTGGATTCACCAAAGGCACTTCACGAGCGTAGCGACTTGGTTTTTTATCAATAAAATCTTGCAAACTATTGAAGAAAAAACGTCCATTCATTTCATTCACAATTCTTGAATCCAAGAACGTGAGC
>JAYVIV010000230.1:0-8013 GCA_043769985.1 Arcicella sp. | reverse complement strand
CACGAAGCCGTCGCTAAAAGACTAAATGAGGCAGAGCCGACATTAGATATAAATACAGAATACCAAAGTATTACTGCACAGCTCTTGAATGCAAAAGCTAAGTCGGAGTCATCCAACTTAATAAAAGTTGGAATGCCTGCGCCTGAAATAGCCTTACCTGGCCTCGATGGCAAAAAAAGAAAATTATCTGACCTCAAAGGCAAAGTGGTACTCATCGACTTTTGGGCAAGCTGGTGTGGACCTTGCAGAAAGGAAAATCCGAATGTGGTGAGAATGTATTATAAATTTAAAGACAAAGGGTTTGACATATTTTCAGTGAGTCTCGATCAAGAGAAAGATTCGTGGGTGAAAGCAATTGAAAAAGACGGTTTACCTTGGCATCACGTTTCTGATTTACAATTTTGGAATTCCTCAGCGGCTGCCGCTTATGGCGTTCAAGGCATTCCAGCTACATTTTTGTTAGATAAAGAAGGTAAGATTATTGCAAAATATTTGCGTGGGGAGGATTTGGAGCGAAAACTCGAAGAAGTATTGAAGTAATAACCTGTTTCTGATTACGAACAGGTTAGAAACCTGTTATACTTTAAAACCCTGATAATTTCCTAATTATCAGGGTTTTTCATGTATTTTTGTTGTAAAAACGGTCAATTTAAAAAATTATGAGCTTTGTCATTGCGAACGCAGTGAAGCAATCTGTTGGAATGAAAAAAAGGAGTTTGAGCTTTATTTCCCGTAAGCTAACAGATTGCTTCGTTGCACTCGCAATGACAGAGCAGAAAATCTAACAACATGAAAGTAGCCATCATCGGAGCTGGAAATATGGGCATGGCATTTGCCAAATCTTTTATCCAATACGAATTAGTAAAAAAGGAAAATCTTTTCTTGATTGAAAAAAATGCAGAACGTGCCGAAGCTCTCAGACAAGAAAAAGCGGGGGCAGTTATTGACACGATTAATGCTAAAATCGGAGAGTATGACTTGATCATTCTATCCGTAAAACCCCAAGATTTTTCTTCTCTCCAAGATGAATTACGTGCCGTTATACAACCCAATCAATTGATTTTGAGTATTATGGCAGGTATCTCAATTGATAAAATCAAATCAACTTTGAATCATAAACTCATCGTGCGAGCAATGCCTAATACACCAGCTCTTTTGGGTATGGGAATGACTGCATTCTCTGCGGCAGGAGACATCACATTGAGCCAATTGAAAAAAGTCGAAAACCTTATCAATTCAACGGGAAGGGCGATTTTCTTGGAAGATGAAAGCCTTTTGGATGCAGTGACGGCATTGAGTGGCAGTGGACCAGCGTATTTTTTCTATTTGGTAAAAGCCATGATTGAAGCAGGAAAAGAGATGGGTTTTGAAGATGCTATGTCTTCGCTTTTGGTAAAACAAACGATGTTGGGTTCTTATCATCTACTCAATAATTCAGAGAAAAATCTTGATGAACTCATTCAAGCCGTAGCCTCAAAAGGTGGAACAACGGAAGCTGCTTTAAAGCGTTTTGAAGAGGGACTATTATCTCAAAATTTAAAGGAGGGTATTTTTGCGGCTCAAAAAAGGGCTACTGAATTATCGAAATAGTTAAAACTAACCATGCAAATCACCTCCAAACAACCCAACACAGGCACAACCATTTTCACGGTCATGTCAAAATTAGCGACTGATTGTGGAGCATTAAATTTGTCGCAGGGTTTTCCAAGTTTCGACTGTTCGCCAAAACTTACAGATTTGGTTAATCATTACCTCAAAAAAGGTTTTAATCAATACGCTCCGATGACTGGGATTCAACCATTGAGAGAAGTTATTGCTCAGAAAGTTAGTGATTTATACCAAGTAAATTATCATCCAGATACTGAGGTAACAGTTACAACGGGTGCAACTGAGGCACTTTATGCAGCCATTACCGCTGTCGTTCATCAAGGTGATGAAGTCATTTTATTAGAACCTTGTTACGATTCTTATGCTCCTGCGATAAGGCTTAACGGAGGTACCCCCGTGTATGTAACCCTCACGCCTGAAAACGATTATCAGATTGATTGGTCTGTCGTGAAATCTAAGATTTCGGAGCGAACGAAATTGATTATTTTGAATACGCCGCACAACCCAACTGGTACGGTTTTTTGTGAAAATGATTTAACGCAATTGGCTGATATTGTACGAGATACCAATATTTTTTTGATTGGTGATGAGGTTTATGAACACATCATTTTTGATGGTCGTGAGCATTGGTCTTTGTGTAGGAATTCTGTTTTGCGGGAACGAAGTTTTATCTGCGGATCATTTGGTAAAACTTTTCACGTTACGGGTTGGAAAGTAGGGTATTGTCTTGCACCAAAAGCCCTGACCGAAGAGTTACGAAAGGTTCATCAATGGCTTACTTTCAGTGTTAATACGCCAATACAGTACGCCCTATCGGATTTTTTGCGTGAACCCGATAACTATTTGTCGATTCCGATGTTCTATCAACAGAAACGAGATAAGTTTTTAGATTGCATAAAAGATTCACGGTTTGCATATACTCCTGCCCACGGAAGTTTTTTTCAATGCGTTAATTATCAAGCAATTACTAAAGAAAACGATTACGATTTAGCCATACGATTAACCCGTGAAATAGGTGTGGCGAGTATTCCCATTTCAGTATTTTATAACAATAAAAACGATTTCAAAACATTACGTTTTTGTTTCGCTAAGGATGATGAGACTTTGGAAAAAGCAGGGGAAAAACTATCAAAACTATAAAACATAAACAAATGAAAATAAAATACTTTTTTCCAATTATCTTCTTGGCAACCGCCTGCATAAAACAACCTAAATTAGAAAGTTTAGACCTCGAAAAATGGAGTGCCGATAAGGGAGGATGCAACGGAGAACGAACCAAAAATATTGACAAATTAAAATCTTTGAAAGAAGAAATTAAAGGCACCAGTTCCAATGATTTAGATGATTATTTGGGTATGCCAGACGTGCAACAACTCGCTGACCGTAATCAAAAATACTATATATATTTCTTGGAAAAAGGTACACATTGTGAGACATTACAGAAAAAATCTGATGCCCAATCAATGGCCGTGCGTTTCAGTGCGATGGGAATGGCAACGGAAGTAACGTTTCAAAGAGGCGTTCCGAGTCAGTAAGAATCATAGCATAAATTCATGAAATAGATTCTAATTTATCAGTCATTTGACTATTCCAAATATTTCAAAGGTTTTAGATTAATACTCAATAAAATAAATGAAAATCCTAATAACAGGCGGTGCAGGTTTCGTCGGTTCGGCACTTGCCATTAATATTAAAAGTAATTACCCACAATACGAAGTTATTTGTTTGGATAATCTCAAACGTAAAGGTTCAGAACTCAATTTACCTCGTTTGGCGAAAGCTGGGGCAGTTTTTGTTCATGGAGATATTCGTAATAAGGAAGATTTTGATGCGTTGCCAAAAGTAGATTTTGTCATTGAAGCCTCGGCTGAACCTTCGGTTTTGGCAGGCTTAGATGGCACACCCGATTACTTAATAAACACCAATTTAGTCGGAACAATCAATTGCTTGAACTATACCAAAAAGTGCGGGGCAAGTTTTATTTTCCTCTCAACGAGCCGTATTTATCCAATTAAAGCGATTGAAAAACTGTATTACGAAGAGCAAGAAACTCGGTTTACCTTAACTGATAATCAGCCTGTTAGAGGTGTTTCCGCCAAAGGAATTGCCGAAGATTTCCCCTTGGACGGGGCGAGGTCATTGTACGGAGCAACCAAATTGGCTTCTGAGTTAATGATTCATGAATACAATGAATTTTACGGTATGAAAACCGTTATTAATCGTTGTGGTGTGTTGACGGGACCTTGGCAGATGGGTAAAATTGACCAAGGCGTAATGGTGCTTTGGGTGGCAAAACATTTCTGGCAACAAAAATTGGCATACATTGGCTACGGTGGTTCGGGCAGACAAACTCGTGATATGTTACACGTAAAGGATTTGTACAAACTCATTGATTATCAGTTACATAATATTGACAAAGTAAACGGTGAAATCTTGAATGTAGGGGGAGGCATAGAAGTAAGTGCTTCTTTGCAAGAACTCACAGCCATTTGTCAAGAAGTAACGGGAAAGACCATTCCAATCAGTCAAGTACCAGAAAATAGGGCGGCAGATATTCCTTTATACATTACTGATAATTCAAAAGTAACGGCTCTAACTGGCTGGAAACCAGAGATTTCGATGAAACAAATTGTGCAAGAAATTACGGATTGGATTACCGAAAACGAAGAATCATTGGCTTATGTTTTGAAGTGATTTGTTGATAGTTAGCACACGGATAGCACGGATTAGACACGGATTTAAAAGGATAAAATTTTAAAAAATCTTTTTAAATCCGTGTCTAATCCATGACATCCGTGTGCTAATTTGGATTCATTTTCACCAAATATTTCCCTATCGCTCCGCCTTTTAACATCAAGTCTAATTTCTCTGGGACTTCTTCCAAGGTGATTTCTGTTGCCAACATTTCCAAATCAGCGGGTTTATAGTCATTGGCTAATTTTTGCCAAATTTCTTTGCGTAAAGTCATTGGACATTCCGCTGAGTCTATGCCAAATAAAGAATTTCCACGGAGGATAAAAGGCAAAACGGATGTTGGTAAATCGGGCGAAGCAACCAAGCCACAAATGGCAGCCGCTCCTCCATAATTTATTGATTTTAAGGCGGTTGCTAAAATATTCCCTCCAACTGTATCAACCACTCCCGCATAAATCGACTTCAACATCGGACGACCAGATTTATCATCCAAATCTTCTCTTGATAAAATTTCGCTTGCTCCTACCCTACTCAAAAAATCGTGAGCTTCGGGTTTTCCAGTTACGGCAGTTACTTCAAAATCTAACTTTTTCAACATCGCAACCGCTAAAATTCCTACGCCTCCCGTTGAACCTGTTACTAAAACTTTTCCTTTTTCAACAGATAATCCATTATTAATTAAAGCGTTAATACACATTGCCGCCGTGAATCCTGCCGTTCCGTTTATCATGGCTTCACGCATGGATAAACCTGCGGGCAGAGAAACAACCCAACGGGCGGGAACACGGATGTACTCAGCTAATCCGCCCGAAGTATTCATACCCAAATCATAACTCGTCACGATGACTTCATCACCCACTTCAAAATCTGACGATTCGCTTAACTCCACAACTCCTGCGGCATCAATGCCTGGTGTGTGTGGATAATTGCGAGTAACGCCTTTATTGCCAACGGACGACAAAGCATCTTTATAATTCAAGGCTGAATAATGCACCCGAACTAAGACTTCACCCGCAGGCAAGTCTGAAATCGGACGTTGAATTATTGACCTAATATATTGTTTATCACCACTTTCTGATATTTGAAGGGCTTTGAAATGTATATTTTCCATTGTTAAAAATTGTTAAACGATTTGGCAATTGTATAACAGGTTTCTAACCTGTTATACTTATGAATCCTGTTAAAAATTGTTAAACGATTTTGTATTTTAAATTAAAAAAACGTATTTGGGTTCTTAATCAAACTTATCCTAAAATCATGAAAAAAGCTATTTTACTCACCTTATTATTTTTTGAATTGAAAAAAGACGCTTCTGGAAAGGTGGTAGATAAGGTGTATCAGGGAGATAAAGTTTCGCAGGATTTTATGGAATGGTTGGGGAGGAATTAGGGTTAAAGTTCATAAGGGTTTAAAAAATCCAAACAATCAATTCCATCAAAATCCTTAGAGTTTCGTGAAATTAGGGTTAACTTACAGGTTAGTGCAGTGGCAGCAATAATAGCATCTGGAAGTTTGATTTTACGTTTTTTGCGAAGGTCAATTGTTTGATTTGCAATATCTTCTGTTAAATTAATAACATTAGCGGAGTCTATAAACTCAATAATTTCAGAAGTTACCAACAAGAAGCCCAGTAATTCTATTTTGTTGATAATAGAGATATTTGGCTCATTATCAATGATTTCAGCCACAAATAGTTTTGCATTAAGAGGTAATCTATTTTCTGAAAAATCAATAATTATGTTAGTATCTATTAAATATCTCTTTCCCATTCGTTTCTTGTTTGTTCGAGTTCTTCATTCATTATTTTTGCAGTTTCTGAAGAAATACTACCCCATAATCTATCCGATAGTTTTGTCTTATTCGAATTGATAACCGATTTATTGATTACTTCAATTAAATTTAAAGCCGCCAATTCCTCTAAAAGTCCAATGGCATGGCTATTATTGGTTTGAATCGTGAGTGTTTGCATGATTTTACAATTTAGAAATTAATAAATCACTCTCCCAAATCAATGAAAGAGTGATTTTATGACAAATATAAATTTTATTCCGATAAAAACGGATACCTATAATCAACTGGTGAAACGAAAGTCTCTTTAATTGTTCTTGGCGAAACCCAACGCAAAAGATTCAACATTGAACCCGCTTTGTCGTTTGTACCCGATGCTCTTGCTCCTCCGAAGGGTTGTTGCCCAACAACGGCTCCCGTTGGTTTGTCATTGATATAAAAATTACCCGCAGCGTTTACTAATATATTATTGGCAATTTCAACGGCATAGCGGTCTTGGGCAAAAATCGCACCAGTTAAAGCATAATCAGACGTGGAATTTACGATTTCTAAGGTTTCTTCGTATTTGTTTTCATCGTACACATAAATCGTTAGAACGGGTCCAAAGATTTCTTCACACATGGTTTTGTAGTACGGGTCTTGGGTCAGAATAATGGTTGGTTCGATGAAATATCCTTTTGATTTATCGTAATTTCCTCCTGCGAAGATTTCTGCCTTTTCTGTATGCTTTGCCTCCTCCACATAATTGGCAATTTTATCGAAGGCATTCTCATCAATCACTGCATTTACGAAGTTTGAAAAATCTTCCGTTCCGCCCATTTTTATTTCCTTCAAAAATGCTTTTATATATTCAGAAGTCTCTTCCCAAAGGTTTTGCGGTACGTAAGCACGTGAGGCGGCTGAACATTTTTGTCCTTGATACTCAAATGCTCCTCTCACCAAACCCACGGCAAGTGCTTTTGGGTCGGCTGATTTATGAGCAACGACGAAATCTTTTCCGCCCGTTTCTCCTACGATTCTTGGGTATGATTTATAATTTTGAATATTTGCTCCAATGGTCGTCCAAATATGTTGAAAAACCTTGGTACTTCCCGTGAAGTGTACCCCTGCGAATTGTGGATGTTTGAAAACAATGTCTCCCGTCGTTGGTCCATCGGTATAAATTAGGTTAATTACACCATCTGGTAAACCTGCCTCTTTTAAGATTTTCATCAAAATATTTGCGGAGAAAATTTGTTGAGGTGATGGTTTCCATACTACCACATTGCCCATTAAAGCGGCTGATGCAGGTAAATTCCCAGCAATTGCTGTGAAATTAAAGGGCGTTATGGCAAACACAAACCCTTCTAACGGACGATATTCGAGGCGATTCCAAACTCCTTCCGATGATTCAGGTTGTTGGGCGTAAATCTGAGCGGCAAAATGAGCATTAAATCTTAGAAAATCTATCCATTCGCAAGCGGCATCAATTTCAGCTTGGTAAGCATTTTTTGATTGCCCTAACATTGTGGAAGCATTCAAATCCATGCGATATTTCGTAGCGGATAAATCAGCGGCTTTCAAGAAGATAGTTACTCGATTTTGCCAAGGCATATTCGCCCATTGTTCACGAGCTTCAAGTGCAGTTTCGATGGCTTGATTTACGTGTGAAGCATCGCCTTCGTGGTAATATCCCAAAATATGCTGATGGTCGTGCGGACACGTGAGCGGCTGTTTATTGTTCGTTCTTACTTCCTCCGAACCAATATACATCGGAACGTCGGCTGTTTGGCTACGCATTTCTGCCAATTTAGCTTTGAGGGCTTCACGTTGAGGCGTATTGGGGGCGTAAGAATTGATTGGCTCGTTATGAGGTTTCGGTACGTTAAAAAATCCTGTTGACATTTGATGAAGGGTTTTGTTTGGTGTAAAATTAAGGAAATT
>JAYVIV010000229.1:0-38461 GCA_043769985.1 Arcicella sp. | reverse complement strand
CCCCGTGGACGAGAAGAACCGTCTCCACGATTATCCCACATCGGCGAAGTATCTAAGAAATCCCCCTTCCAAATTTGAGCAATTGCTCCGTTTGAAAGGTCATAAGTATAATGCAATTTATCCTGATTACCCACATTCACAGCATGTGTGATGCGTTTTTGCTTCTTTCCATCCTTCACCACATCCGAAAACGAACGCAGAATCGTTGGCTCTTTGGCATCCAAGAAAATCGGGTCGTTTGGAGCAGTTGCCAACATCGAACCTAATGAATTGTAAGGATAACTTCTAAAATTTGGACCTTGAATATTCATGCCTAAAATCGGAGGCATCCAACCGTCTGTTTTATAGACCGTTATCTCAAAAGGCACATCGCCAGCGGGTAAATCCATTGTGGCAGTTCTTTGGTCACGTGAGAATGTCCAAGCATCGGGTAAAAGCTCTTTTCCTCCTACCGTCACGTAATATTTACCTCCAATTTGAAAGGTAAAATCATGCTTCCCTGCAACAGGAATTTTGAGCGTTCCGTTGAAGATTTGAGCAAAATTATTTTCTTCTTTACTCACATCCCAAGTCAATTTTTCTAATGAACCTGTGGCATCTGGTTTTTTGCTCAAAAAGTCTTTGGGTTCTTTAAATTTACCGTAAAAAACTTTGTAGGAAACATTCGATAATTCGGCAGGTTTTCCGCTCAAATTTGACATAACAAAGTTTCTAAAAGCAACCGGTCCATGATCACCTTGAATCATAAAAGGTCCTGTAGCGACTTCATCATTAGCAATTGGTCCGCCCGTTGGTCCTGTCAGTTCCACATTTTCTTGAATTAAATAGCCGTTCAATTTGATAGTCAACATCTTGGCATTTTGGGTTTTCTTACCCGCAGCATCAAATTTTGGAGCTTGAAAAGAGATGTCAATATGTTGCCAAAGTCCAGGGGCAAGGCAAGCGTTTAGGCGTGGGGCGTGTCCCTCCCAAAGAATTTCCTTGCCATTTTCAAAGCGACGACGTTTGTAAATGCCACCACAATCGCCCGTACCAGGGTTTTTTACCCCCCAACTGTCAAGCAATTGAACTTCATAACGCCCCATCAAATAAAATCCAGAATTAGAATGTGCCGCCATCATAAAATCAAAAGAAACGTCCACATCGCCATATTCAGCCACTGACTGTAAATTAGCTTTATTTTTTTCAACGGGAATATTCACCAATACGCCTTTCCCATCAGATTTTGCCATAACATCGTGTTTCGTAATATCGGCGGTAACGTCTCCTGCGATTTGCCAATTGGTTTTTTCAGAGGGTCTCCAAAAAGACATATCGTCTAATGGAATTTTTTGTTGGGCTTTCGTAAGTAGAGGACTCAGAAAAGTTAACCATAAAATCAAATGCTTCATTTTCGGGAATTTATAAATTAGTAAATTTTACGAGTAGCAAAAATACTCAATACTATGACATTAATTATACTGTTTTACATCCATATTTTCTTTAAATGTTAATACTTTTACACAAAATGAAACAAATTTAATAAGTTGATAAAAATGAATATGAAAGATAAACCATTTATTGCTCCAAACGCTTCCGTAATGGGAAATGTTACGTTTGGCGAAAATGTTTCAGTCTGGTACGGTGCCGTCATTCGGGCGGATGTTGAAGCCATCGTTATTGGTAATAATTCCAATATCCAAGACACCGCTGTCCTCCACGCAGACCCTGGCAACCCGACGATAATTGGTGATGATGTAACGGTCGGACACGGAGCAATCGTACATGGGGCAATTGTGGGTGACGGTTCGCTCATAGGTATGCGAGCAACGATTTTGAATAAAGCAAAAATTGGAAAAAACTGTATAATTGGGGCGTGTGCTTTGGTAACGGAAGGAATGATAATTCCTGATAATTCTTTGGCGGTAGGCATTCCTGCAAAAGTGGTGAGGCAAATTTCAGAAAAACAGGCTCAAATGTTGAAATTAGGGGCTTTGCATTATGTGGAAATGGCGGAAAGGCATGAGAAAGGGGAATTTTCGTTGATGTAAAGAATTATTATTTTGAATAAAACAACTCCTATAATTTCATAATTAATTAAAAATCAATTAGTTAAGATTTTAATTTACTGCCTACCGCAAACTATTCTACACTGCCTACTTATTTGAACATCATTTTTATTATTTTTGATAAAACATTCAAGATTTTTATGAAAGATACCTTAAAAACAAAACCAACATATCAATTCAGAACGCATAAATCATATTCTGTAGAAGAGATTTTGGCGGCTGGTGGAACGAGTGCGTTTGCTCACAAAACGGGATTAACAGGTAAGAAACAAATGGAAGCGTTAATTAAAATACCTACAATTGAATTTTCTGATGCTGAATGGAATGACGTTTTAGAAATACTAAAAAACGATAGATAATCTATGAATATTTTGTTAGATACAAACGTAGCCTTACAAATTGTTCGTGCTAAAAATCGTGAAAATCTTATTTCTGTTTTAAATCCTAACGATGATACTTTCTATATTTCAGTAGTCAATGAAGCTGAATTAAAGTCGATTTCAATTCGTAATAAATGGAAACAGGAAAAGATAGATTCCACCCAGAAATATGGGTAAAAATGACCTGTGGATTGCCTCAACTGCTTCTTTACTCGGTTTAGAACTATATACCACCGATGGCGATTTTGACCATCTTGACCAAGTTTTCTTAGACGTGCGTAAGTTTAAGCATGAAGATTTTGCTTTGTATAAATGAAAATTGACCAATAAAAAATGCCCAATATTTTTTCAAACATTGGACATTTTTTGTTGGTATTTATTTATCGGAGTAAGAACCCCAAAAGCCTAACTTATTTAATATCAAAACTCCCCTCCCCTATCTTAAATCCTTCTGAGTATAATTCAATTTTATAATGTCCTTCACGATACTGAATTGCTGTGCCACGACCATAAATTATCTCAACGCCTTGTCCGTTATTTTGGAACTGGATATCCTTTTTAATAGTATAAGTTGACTCCTTTCCGAACAAATCAAAATTTCCAGAACCTACTGCCGAATCGTATAGCATCGCTCCATCTGGGTCAAGTACACGCATAAAGATTGTCTTGATATCTTGCTTAGCAATTGGGTTTGGTTGTAACTGGAAAATCACCTTAATTTTATCTACTTTTGAGGCACGATAAACACCTCCATCACGCTCTTTGTTTTTGTCCGAAAGGGCAATAGCTTGGATGAATTGTGCCTGTAGAGCCGATGCACGAGTAACCTTGGCAGCTAATTCACGATTGCGACGATAGGCATTATCAACCGAATCCGCCAAACCTTGTTTATCCGTTTTCAAACCCATATTCTCATTCGTGAGTGTACTATTTTGTGTAAATAAGTCTTTGTTTTTGGCAACTAAGGTCGTGTTTTCACGCTTCAATTGAACCAACTCAGCGTCTTTTGCCGCTAATAAAGTTACGAAATCGGCAATTTTTACATCATATTGTTGCTTAGAAAATGAATTTACTTTCTTCAGCTGGACTTTGTCAGATTCCAATTGTCTTTTAGCAGCTTCTAAGGATTCTACATTACCTCCTAAAACTTTGATTTGTGCAATTTTTGCATCTAATTGCGAGCCAACTGAATCTAATCGAACTCGTGCAGAAGCCAATTCCTCCACTTTCTGATTGATGATTTGGTCTTGGTCTTTGTTTTTGGTTTTAGCATCATTGAGCATATATCCTAATAAGCCTGCGACTACCGCTAAAATGGCGACTAATACTTTCCAAATTCCGTTTTTTTGCGTTGATTCTTCCATAAAATTTTACTTAATTTTGGTTAACGATATGCTGAAATATCCAGTTTTTTACATTTTTAATATCGAATTTAGTGATTATCGGTGGATAACAGAAATTTTAGCTGTAAAATTGTGTTTGCTAAACTGTAAAGGCATTAGCTTTGTTGATTAGTTATTGGTAATTAGTTATTAGTCACTGATTATTACCAATAACTAATCACCAGTAACTAATAACTAATCACCAGTAACTAATAACCAATAACTATTAACTAAAAAACATGCCCCAATACGACTTTTTAGTGATTGGCTCTGGGATTGCAGGGCTTTCTTACACTGCCAAAATTGCCAACCATTTTGAGCAACAAGGTAAAGACATAAAAATTGCCATTATCACCAAAACCGTTGCTGAAGAGAGCAACACAAAATACGCACAAGGAGGCATTGCAACGGTCTGGAAAGATGATGATTCTTTCGACAAACACATCGAAGATACAATGGTAGCGGGTGATTTTTTATCCGATAGAAAAGCCGTTGAAATTGTAGTCAGAGAAGCCCCAGAGCGATTAAAAGAACTTATTGAGTACGGAACAAAATTCGACAAAAAAGCCGACGGAACGTATGATTTAGTGAAAGAAGGTGGTCATTCCGACCAAAGAATTCTGCACCATAAAGATTCTACGGGTAATGAGATTGAAAGAGCATTATTAGAAACCGTAAAATCTCATAAATCAGTTGATTTCTTCACACATTATTTTGCGGTGGACTTGATTACCCAGCATCATTTAGGCGAAAAAATTACAAAAGACACCCCCGATAAAAAATGTTTTGGGGCGTATGTTTTCAATACTTTAACAGGAGAAACCGAAACATTTTTAGCTAAAACAACCCTTTTAGCAACTGGCGGAATCGGTCAAGTTTATCAAAGTACCACCAATCCAACCATTGCAACGGGCGATGGAATTTCGATGGCCTATCGAGCAAAGGCTTTGGTGGAAGGCATGGAATTTATTCAATTTCATCCAACGTCTTTATACCAACCTGGCAAAAAACCTTCATTCCTGATTTCTGAGGCAGTTCGTGGACACGGTGGCATCTTGAAAAATATTGATGAAACCACTTTCATGGAGCGTTATGACGAACGTCTTTCGCTCGCTCCCCGTGATATTGTGGCTCGTGCCATTGACTCTGAAATGAAGATAAATGGAGTTGATCACGTCTATCTTGACACTCGCCATCTCGAAGCCGAGGATTTCAAGCATCACTTCCCGATGATTTACGATTATTGCAAAAATAATCTCGGTTTAGACATCACGGGCAAGGATATGATACCCGTTGTTCCAGCCCAACATTATCTGTGTGGAGGCGTTAAAGTTAATGAACATTCACAAACAAACATCAACTATTTATACGCTGCGGGCGAATGTTCAGCAACGGGTTTGCACGGAGCTAATCGTCTGGCTTCCAACTCTTTACTTGAGGCAATCGTTTATGCACATCGGGCATTTTTAGCTTCCGTAGAAACATTTGAAAATAACGTTCTCCCAACCAATATTCCCGATTGGAACGACGATGGCACAACCCATCCAGAGGAGTTAGTTTTAGTCACAGAAATGGCTCGAGAATTGGAATCCATCATGAGTAATTACGTAGGAATCGTACGGACAGACCGACGTTTAAAACGTGCCTACGACCGTTTAGAATTAATTTATATTGAACACGAAGAATTATATAAGCAATCAAAAATCTCCGTTCAAGTTTGTGAATTACGGAATATGATTAACGTAGCCTATTTAGTAATTAAAGATGCCAGAGCAAGACACGAAAATCGTGGCTTGCATTATAATTTGGATAATATTTCGTGAGATTAAGGTTGGCACGCCGATGAGCCCACAATGGAATTGAGATGCTTCGCAACGCAGATTTAAGAGGATTTTTTAAAGGTTATTCAACAATATTCATTATTAAAACATAATTTCTCTATCTGCAATTTTTCTATTTGCAAGAGTAAAATCCTTTTAAATCTGCCTTGCCGAAGGCATCTGCGTCATCAGCGTTCCATAAATTTTATGCAAAGACTTTTTGTTCGTTCAACCGTTATTACAGCAATCATGCTTCTCATTTGGATTGGTCTAAACCAAATCTTTGATGGAAGCATCTGGGAAGGCATGACCCTCAGCAAATCAGCTTTAACGGTTGAATATTGCGAGTTTAATAACCCCGACAGATTTTTTCATCAATCCATGAATACTTACTCCAATTTGGTGTATTTCTTTTTGGGAGTATTGATTTGTCAGATTGCTTGGGCAGATTCTAAAAGTAGAAATTTCCAAAATCGATTGGCAAATTTTCCTTTACTGTCGGCTTTGATGGGCGTTTGTTTTATCTATTTGAGCTTCGGAAGTGCCTTTTTTCATGCCTCCCTCACATGGGCAGGTCAGCGAGTGGATATGAACGGGACGTATAGCATTACGCTAACCTTGGTGAGTATTGGGCTATATCACGTCCTGCATAAAATCAATTTTTCAGAGCAAGCCAAGAAGATTTGGATTATCGTGATGGTCGTCATTATTCTTACTTTTTACCAAATCCATCTCCTAATTTCGAGTAGTATTTTAGTCCCCATTTTAATCCTTTTAATGTTGATTTTAATCGGAATAAATTACTTCCAATTCCCAAAACAACGATATCTTTTCTTAGGAATTTCAAGTTTAGTGTTAATAATAATTGCCGTCAAAATAAGAACAATGGATGTCCAAAAAATCAATTGCGACCCTCATTCGCTCTATCAAGGGCATTCCGTTTGGCATTTACTGGCGGGATTGAGTAGCTTTTTCAATTATGCGTTCTTTCGGTTTTGGAAGAAATAATTAACAAAAAACCCTTCAAATTTAAAGTTTGAAGGGTTTTTTTGTTAATTCAATACAAACAATTTATTTATTTTATCAATCAAAAGCTCAACATCTTTAAAGGTATTTTTCAGTTTATGAATATCTAAGTTCTCAATCAAATCGGGCGAATGTTTTAGTTTACCGTACTTCAATTTCTTCTTATTTCCTCCCTTTTCAATCACAAAATATCTTCCAAGAATTATATGGAGTACATCATCTGGTTTTGCAATTTTTTCTAAGTCTTTATTCAAAATTTTATCATCATCTTTAACTAAAAGTTTCCCGACTTTGTAATACTTAAAAACTTCTTCAATTACTTCGGGCTGAGAAAGAATCCATGTTTCCATCATTTGAACCATAAAGAATACAAACTCTTGTATATCAGTTAGTTTGTTGTCATTCAGTCTTTGAGATTTCTTATCTTTCGTACCGTCTAAATCAATTAGCAATAAACTGTTCGATTCTCTTATTTTAACAGCATTAGTGATTGAATAAGCTGGTTCTGCCTGAATCCTTACTTTCTCTTCTTCAAAACCCGAATTGAGTAATTTGTTAAAACTCTCTCTTAATCTCAAAGTATTATCAACAGTCGCTACATTTGGATTACTTTTTGGGTCGGAACCACCTTCAAAGAATACCTTAACAACTACCATCTAACACCTCCTAACTCACCACGTAGCCACATTTGACCTGTTAAAAACTCCCCTTCCCAATCAGGAAAATCATCTTCCGATACTGTTTTTACGACTGTCTGATTGTCTTCATCTTTCTCAAAAATCTTCAAATCTTCCAACTCAAAAGCATTCAACAATAAAGGTGAATGGGTCGCTACAATCATCTGAGTGCCATTCTGAGCCGCATATTTGATTCCTCTCGCAATACCATTTATCATATCAGGATGCAAGCCCGCTTCGGGTTCATCTATACAAACAACGCTTCCACGATTGGGATTATAGAAAATGGATAAGAGTAATAAATATCGTAATGTTCCATCGGAGATATGTTCAATGGTGATAGACCTATCTAAGTTTTTTTCTTTGAGAGAAAGGAGGGATTTTCCAGCCAATGGAGTAGTAAAAACTAACTCTCTGAAATTGGGATTGACGTTTTTAAATTCTTCGATTATTTTATCAAAAGCCTTTACTGAATTACCATTCAATGAACTTAATAAGGCAGTAAGATTTTTGCCGTCAGAAAGAAGTTTGCTTTCTGAATAATAGGGAGATAATTGCCTTAAATTTCCATCAAACGAAGTGTCAAAGTGGTCATATATAGATATTTTTTCAATTGATTTTTTTAAAAAAATTGGATACCAAGAACTGAATTCTCTTAAATGACTTATTTGTAGTTCATGAATGTCATCAGATTTTTCAGAAAAGTCAATGTCTATATTATCTTTATTTACCAGTAATTCTTCAAACAATTCATAATTTGCTGAACCAATTTTTTTTATAGTAATTGTATAAATAACTGAAAAAATTTCTTTTTCAATACTTGTTGTTGAACTAATTGCATTTTTCTCTAATTGTTCACCATCAAAATGATAGCTTATTTTAATTTCATTAGCATCAGCATTAATAAAATTACAACACCCCGAAAATCCCCCCCATTTATGTGAAAACAATTTCTCAAAATTCCCTTTAATTCCTTCTTGAAGCAAACGAATAGCCTTAATAAAGTTAGATTTACCAGTCCCATTTATTCCTACCAGAATATTGGTATCAGCGTTTAACTCAATGGTTTGTTCTGCCCCGAAACTAAAAAAATTCTGAACGGTTATTTTCTTAATCATTTGATTTTCAATTCATTACATTTTAAAATATCTTAGTCCATGAAAATTGACCATAAGTTTAATTTATTTTACAGAACTGGAATTAACAATCTTTGAAATAATAAAAAATCCGTGTCTAATCCGATAATTCCGTGTTCAATAAAATCTAAAACAATATCCCCGCCAATGTAGCCGACATATAACTCGCCAAGGTCCCTGCAATCAAAGCACGAACTGCCACTTTCGTAAGGTCAGCTCTACGGCTTGGTTCAAGGGCAGAAATACCCCCAATTTGAATTCCTAACGAACCAAAATTGGCGAATCCACAGAGGGCAAAACTGACGATAGCAATGGTTTTTGGAGTTAAAGTTCCTGCCTTAATCATTGGTGAAAGTTTGAGATATGCCACAAATTCGTTAGCGGCTAATTTTGTTCCCATTAATGAACCTGCCTGTACAATTTCCTCCTTCGGTACGCCCATACACCACGCAAAACCCGCAAATAAATAACCTAAAAGTGTATCTAAACTAAAATCTGGGTAGTTCAAAATACCACCAACCTTACTGAAAATGAAGTTGATAAGAGCAATCAAAGCCAAGAAACCAATCAACATTGCCAACACGTTTAACCCCACTTTCAAACCATCAGAACAACCCGCCGAAATGGCATCAATTAGATTAGAATGTTCCTTTTCAACTTTCAGAGTTACAACGCCCTTCGTCTCCGATTCTTCGGTTTCGGGGTACATAATTTTAGAAATTGCCAACGCTCCTGGAGCAGCCATAATACTTGCCGCAATCAGGTAAGATGCTGGTACGCCAAACTGAATATACGTTGCCATCACACCCCCAGCAATACAGGCATAACTTCCTGCCATTGAAGCCGTTAACTCCGAAAGTGTCATTCCTTTCAAATACGGTTTTATCATGATTTGGGCTTCCACTTGACCCACGAATGCACTCGAAATATTAGAAAGTGCTTCCGAACCACTTACGCCCATCAAGGCTTTCATTCCCTTCGCTAACCATTTGATAATGAGTTGAATAACACCTAAATGATAAAAGATATTTACTAAAACCGCAACGAAAATAATCGTTGGGATAATGTTGAAAAAGAAAATAAATCCGCCTCCACGAAATACGGTTTCAAGCAAGGGAACGTCCGCCAAGGGACCAAAAACGAATTTTGCCCCTTCTGAACTGAAGCTAATTACCCGTGTAACCCAATTACCCAACGTTTGAAAAGTAGCCGTTCCGACGGGCGTTTTTAAGATAAATACTGCCAAACCAGCCTGCAAAGCCAAACCCATCCCAACGGTGCGAAAATTAATGGCTTTACGATTGTTTGACATCAAATAGGCAATGCCCAAAATTAATACTATTCCAATGAGACCTGTGAATCTTTCCATGTGTTATTTGTTGTGGTTGGTAGGATATTTTTATTCTTACCTTTTGATGATGATGATTTATTTATTGAGGGAGATACGATTCAAATTCATTTAAAAGATACGGATTTGATTTGATAACCCAGACCTTGAAGGCTGTAAAAGGTGATTTTACACTTAACATCCTTTTAATTTTACGAAGGAAAATTGGAGTTTCTTCTTCTAAAATCGTGGAAGCAAAATATTCATTCACCAAATTATTAAATGCTAACATTTCATTTATCAATCTTTCTCTAATGTTGGCAGCTTCAAATGTTTTTAATTCTGTATTGTTACTATTGTAAACCTTTTGTAACAATTCTACCGTATTTAAGACATTTGGATTCTGTGAAATTGCCGTAATCTGTGCATATTCTTTTGGAAATGATTTTATTTCAAACTTTATCAATTCAAGTATGAGATGTTCCTTATCAGTACAATTAAGAATATTATCGAACATTGGATTAGCTAATTTTTGATTGTTACAATGCCCACAAGCTAAAAATAGATTTGCCCACTCAAACATTAAAGTTCTATTTCCTCTATGCGGTTTGAAATGTTCAGTATTTAATGTTGATGAACCATAATCTTCACATATATAACATTTGTTATGAAAATCTGTAATCAATTGACCGATAACTCCTTCGCAACGATAATTTTCACTTTTTGATTTTGCTTGTTCTATCGCTAATGATGCAGGAGCATTTGCTGATTTAGTAATATTAATCACTTTAAAGAAAGATTTGCAAGGGTTAATTGATTGATTTTAAGAGCTAATTCTGGTGAAAACATTTTAGGTAAATCTTTAAAGTACCTTTTCAAATCAAATAATTTCTCCTCTTCCGCTTCATTCAAATCTTCTTTATTTAATAAGTTTTCATACTCAATAATCTTTTCTTTCACAACCGTAGAGTAGTTATCAGAATCAAAATAACTTTCTACAATAGAGTTAATAGAATAACCCGTCATATCTTCAATTAAAACTTTTTTCTCTAAATCGAAAATCACTGCATTCTCAATTGAATTCAATACAAAAGGTGAATGAGTAGTTACAATAAATTGAATTTTAGGAAAGAAATTAGTGAGAAATGGCAAGATTTTTTTCTGCAAATCTATGTGTAAATGCGTTTCTATTTCATCTATTAGGACTATTCCTTGGATGTCATAGCTTTTGGAAGCCTTATTTTCCATCCGCATAATAAGTTCAGAAATAATATTTAAAATTGTTGAGTACCCATCTGATAAAGTTGTAAAATCAGAAAGTTCTCCATCTTTATCAATTAGTGTAAAATTATAATTCTTCCTATCAAATTCTAATCTTAATTTATCATCACCGAGTATATTTTGCAGACTTTTTTCAAAATTATCAAACCAATTATTAATTTGAGTTACAGAAGTTTCATCATTTTCATCACGAGCAAAAGAACGATCAGCCTTTAGATTTACTATGTATTGAACAAAATCTATACCCGCATTTTCATTGACTCCATATTTATCTCTTAATGAAATTTTATTAATACCCTTGGGTACATTAATTTGTAAATTTCGCCTTGCACCGAAATGGGTTAGTATAAAATCGCCATCAATGTAAAGCTGAAAAATATTGGCACTTGAAAAATCAATATCAATTTTCAAAAATTGCTCTATTTGATTTTTATATACATTAATTGAATTATTGTAATTTATTATTTGCTGCCCTATTTCAAACTTTTTACCGCCTATATTTATTTGATTTTGGAGTTCTACAATTCCATTTTCAAAACTTTTAATGTTTGCTTTATTATTTTGAAGTTGCAAAAGTTGATTGCTCTGAACCCCGCCCAACCAATTCTTAATTTCCAATAAAACACTCGTCTTCCCACTCCCATTCTTCCCTGTCAAAATCAAATGTTTGCGTTCTGTTTCGGAAATAGGAATCTCTACATTTTCCAGATGTCGTACTTTATTAATATGAATACTTTTGATGAATATATCTTCCATTAGAATTTCTTAGTTTTAACAAAAATAATCAAAATTGTAGTAAGTTTCACAGATTCAAAGCTAAACGTATTAGTTTACATTTTTGCAGCTATTATTAGTTCATAATCCATCCAACGAAAACCGATAAACCGTTTCCAAAGCACTGTAAAGAACGTCAAGTTCTTGAATGTCATATCTTTGGGTAAAAAGCGTAAAAGTATTTTGCAATAATTGTGCAAATTCCCATGTTTCACCGTTGGAAACAATCCCAAATACTCGCTGATTTGGCTCTTTATTCAATTGCTGAATGGCATACATTTCTGAACCGCATTGAGCCCAGCCAGCCTTAAAATCGTCTTTCTTCGCTTCCACAACCGCTAAAAGTGGATAATCCAAAACAATTTTCCCCAACTCCGAACGCCTTGAAATCAAATAATCTGGAATACCCGAAAGTTCCTCCGTAAAAGAAATTGGCTGATGACTCCAAATGGCTAATTCCTTAGAAAATGGTCGCCAAGCAGCCTTTAAAATCGGGTAAATTAGGTTCTCACAAATAGCAGGTTCAGAGATATTATAAGCCACATTTTGAAGTGTAAAAGAAATATCTTCCTGTAAAACTTCTGGTGCTTTTCTAATTTCAAAAGCAGGGAAAAGCTCTTCGACATACTTTATTTGGTATTTTTTAATTACTTGCGAAAGTGAGCTAAATGAAGTGAAAGCCATGTTCAGAGATATTTATTTTATACAAAAATACGCAAAAAGAGACGATTGGTAATCTTTATAACACAAAAAAGGGCTTCAACCAAAGTCGAAGCCCTTTTTCAAAATCTATTTTATCAGAAATTACTCCGCAGATTTCTCTTCTTCCGAAGATTCCTCAGTGGCAGGAGCAGCAGGAGTTTCATCTTCCACAATCTCAGCCGAAGGCTCTTCCGCAACTGCAACTGGTGTTGCAACAGCAGCAGCTTCAACCGCATCAGAACCCTCTTTCTTAGCACCACCTCTGCGACTACGACGAGTCTTAACGGCAGTTTCAGAAGCAGCATTCAACATCGTTTCGTTGAAATCAACTAATTCCATCATACACATCTCAGCATTATCACCAAGACGATTGTTCAATTTAATAATTCTTGTATAACCACCTGGGCGATTAGCTACTTTCTCAGCAACAATACCAAAAAGCTCTTTGATAGCCTCTTTGCTCTGTAAATAAGAGAATACAACACGACGGTTGTTCGTATCGTCCGTCTTTGCTTTCGTAATCAAAGGCTCAGCATACTTTCTCAATTCCTTCGCTTTCGCTACTGTTGTTTCAATTCTCTTGTGAAGAATCAATGAAGTTGCCATGTTCGACAACATTGCCGCTCTGTGTGGAGCAGTTCTACCTAAATGGTTGTTTTTCTTACCGTGTCTCATTATGTTTGAGTAAGTTTAAAATAACTAATGAAGTTCCCAACGAAAAATCATCCATCATTGCGGTTAAGTTAATTCACATTAACTCACCTATTACTACGTTTAGTTTAAAATAAAAAAATTGGGAGTATAGACACAGACGAATAAGCCCACCGTCTAAACTCCCAAATTCAAAATTAATATCAATCTTCGTCCAAACGATAACGAACAACGTCCATACCGAAATGAAGACCTTTATCTTCAATTAATTGCTCTAATTCAGTCAATGATTTCTTACCAAAGTTACGGAACTTCATCATATCAGAAATTTCTAATCTTGCCAAATCACCTAACGTTTTCACATCCGCTGATTTCAAGCAGTTGTAAGCACGTACTGACAAATCTAAATCTGCCAATGGTGTTTTCAATAACTTTCTCATGTGCAACATTTCCTCATCAACCACATTATCCTCTTCTGCCTTCATCGACTCGAAAGTCATTGTTTGGTCAGAGAACAACATAAAGTGTTGAATCAAAATATACGCAGCACCTTTCAACGCATCTTCTGGGTGAATTGAACCATCAGTTTCAATATCTACAACCAGTTTTTCATAATCCGTTTTTTGCTCAACACGAGTGTTTTCAATGCTAAATTTTACGTTTTTAATTGGCGTAAAAATAGCATCAATCGGAATGTGTCCAAAAGGAGGTTCAGTATTTCTTGTTTCGTCAGAAGGTACATAACCACGACCTTTTTCCACGATGATTTCTATCTCAAATTCTTTTGATTCATCAAGCGTACAGATAACTAATTCTGGATTCAAGATGTCAAAATAATTTGTAAATTTAGAAATATCACCCGCTTTCAAAGTCGATTGACCTTTAACTCTTACGTTAATTTTGTTTTCAAGGATTTCCTGAGTTTTCTTAAAACGAACTTTTTTCAAGTTCAAGATAATCTCAGTCATATCCTCAATCACGCCTTCAATGGCTGAAAATTCGTGCAACACTCCGCCGACCTTCACGCTTGTAATAGCGTAGCCTTCCAGAGAAGACAATAAGATTCTACGAAGTGCATTACCGATTGTAACGCCATAGCCTTTTTCGAGTGGCTTAAACTCAAATAACCCGTGAAAGTCGTCGGCTTTTTCCATGACAACTTTGTCGGGCATTTGGAATGCTAATATTGACATATTTCGTAGCGTAATTTACCTTGGAATGTATAAGAATAGAGTAACCGATTTGCAATTTACAAATAAACTCTGTGATTCTATGAAAAATTGATAAAAATATTTTGCATAAAACTTGACAATTATAAACTTATCGTCTATATTACAAGTTTACAAAACAATTAGTTCCCTTTTTTGAGTATCAAGTACGATGTAATATATATCAAGTAAAAGAGAAATACCACACTTTTCTATCTGATTTAATCTTCAAACAACAAAGACGTTTATCAATAAATTGAATTAAGTATCATGTATTAAGTGGTAAGAAATCTTAATACTTAATACATGATACTTAATACTAATCAATTACTTCGAGTAAAGTTCAACGATTGCCTGTTCATTGAAGTTTTCAGGTATATCAGAACGTTCTGGATAAGAAATAAATTTACCAGTCATTGATGCCGCATCCCACTCTAACCAATTGAAACGCTTTCCAGCTTTTCCAGTTAATGAGTTTGTAACAACTTCCAATGATTTAGATTTCTCACGAACACTAATTAATTGACCAGCTTTTAATGAATATGAGGGGATATTTACAATCTCTCCATCAACCATAATGTGCTTGTGAATCGTTAATTGACGTGCCGCACGACGTGTTGGAGCAATTCCTAAACGATAAACGGTATTATCCAAACGTGCTTCACAAAGTTTCAATAGGTTTTCACCTTTGATACCTTCTTTAACAGCCGCTTTATGGAATAAATTTTCGAATTGCTTTTCAAGAATACCATAAGTGTATTTCACTTTTTGTTTTTCTTTCAATTGTAAAGCATATTCTGAAACTTTTCCACGTTTTCCTTTTCCGTGCTGACCTGGACCATAGTTTTTGCGAGCTAACGCTTTACTTGGACCTAAGATTGGCTCGCCAAAACGACGAGCAATTTTTGATTTTGGACCTGTGTATCTTGCCATTATTTGATAAAAATGAGTCAATAACCCACTTGTGGTTAATGAAGTAATTATGAAACATAAAGAAACGAAGGACAATAATTACTAATTACCCTTCGCTATATTTTTTAGTTTATAAATAACAATCAACAGTCATTAAACTTTCAATCAACTATTACTTATTCTCTATTAATTATTAACTAAATTAAACTCTACGACGTTTTGGAGGACGACATCCATTGTGAGGAATTGGCGTAATGTCCTTGATTGACAATACTTCAATACCTGCATTGGAAACGGTTCTGATGGCAGATTCACGACCAGAGCCAGGACCTTTCACAAAAACTTCTGCTTTTTTCATTCCCGCTTCAACTGCCACTGCGGCACAGTTTGAAGCTGCCATTTGAGCAGCATACGGCGTATTTTTCTTAGAGCCTTTAAAGCCCATTTTACCAGCAGATGCCCAAGAGATAACTTGTCCTTGATTATTGGTAATAGAAATTATGATATTATTGAAAGAAGCCTTGATATGTACTTGACCAACTTGCTCAACTACAACAACTCTTTTCTTTGCTTTGTCTTTTCTTTTAGCCTGTGCCATTTTTTTGTTAGTTTTTCATTCCAGTTTTGAGTACATCTGTTCCACTGAATAATCCTCTCATCTTAGAATCTTAGCGATTAATAATCTCTCAGGATTATTAATCTCAACTTAAATTTTACTTAGTTGCTTTTTTCTTGTTGGCAATAGTCTTACGCTTACCTTTACGAGTACGAGAATTATTCTTCGTTCTCTGTCCACGTAATGGAAGACCTTTACGATGACGTAATCCACGATAACAACCAATGTCCATTAAACGCTTGATATTCAACTGAACCTCAGAACGAAGTTGACCTTCCGTTTTGAACTCGCCAGCAATAATCGCACGAATGGCACTTGCTTCATCATCGTTCCATTCGCCAGCTTTTTTGTCGAAAGAAATTTCAGCTTGTTTTAAAATTTTCTGAGCAGTGCTTCTACCTATACCAAAGATATAAGTTAAAGCAATTTCGCCTCTTTTTTTATCGGGAATATCAACCCCTGCAATACGAGCCATACTTTTTTAGCTTTTTAGATTTTAAATAAGATAGTTTCACAACTTCCTATTACATTATCATCCTTGTCTCTGTTTGAACTTTGGATTTTTTTTGTTAATAACATAAAGTTTTCCGTGACGACGAATAACCTTACAGTCAGCACTACGCTTCTTGATAGACGCTTTTACTTTCATTGTCGTAATTTATTTTTACTTGTAACGATAGACTATTCTTGCTTTACTCAAATCATAAGGAGACATTTCTAATTTCACCTTATCACCAGGTAAAATTTTGATATAATTCATCCTCATCTTCCCCGAAATATGGGCAATCACTTGATGGGTATTCTCCAACTCTACCCTAAACATAGCGTTTGAGAGAGCTTCGATGATTATTCCATCTACTTCTATGGATGATTGTTTTGCCATAATTAAATATTAACGATGTACTCTGATTTACTAATTGCTTCTTCTATAAACTCGAAAGTGGTCAAAATATCCGCCTTTCCTTTTTTAATGGCAACGGTATGTTCATAATGAGCCGATGGTTTTCTATCCTGTGTTCTGATTGTCCAATTATCGTTCTCTTGATGAATTGACCTTTTCCCTTGATTTACCATAGGTTCAATCGCAATTACCATATTCTCCTTCAGTTTTGGACCGTCTCCTCGTTTACCATAGTTTGCTACTTCTGGTTTTTCGTGAAGTGATTTTCCTACACCGTGTCCGACTAATTCTCTGACAATAGTAAAACCTAATTTTTCACAATATGTCTGAATCGCAAAACCAATATCTCCAACTCGTTTTCCAAAAACAGCCTGTTCAATCGCAAGGAAAAGTGATTCTTTGGTAGTTCTCATCAATCTTAAAGTTTCTTCTTTAACATTTCCGATTCCATACGTATAAGCACTATCTGCGTGAAAACCATTCTTCAAAACTCCACAATCAATTGAGACTACTTCACCATCTTTTAATTGATAATTACTTGGAATTCCGTGAACTACAACATCATTTATGGATATACAAAGTGATGCTGGGAATTTGTGTCCGCTTACGTTATAATGCAAAAATGAAGGGTGTCCTTGATGATCTTTTATATACTCGAAAGCTACTTTATCTAATTCTTTGGTGGTTACTCCTGGCTTTATAATCTTAGCAACTTCGGCATGGGCTTGTCCCAAAATCACTCCATTAGCTCTAATTATTTCTAACTCTGCATTTGTCTTTAAAAAAATCATTTTATGAAGAGTTCTTTCAACTCTCTTGATTTATACGGTAGCTTGTGTTCTACCTTGTACTCTACCTGACTGCATTAATCCTTCGTATTTACGCATCAATAAGTAGCTTTCAATTTGTTGGAGTGTATCTAAAACTACTCCCACTAAAATTAGTAATGATGTTCCTCCAAAGAATGAAGCAAACCCACGTGTTATTCCAAATAAACCTGCAACCGCTGGAAGGATGGCAATGATAGCTAACATAATTGCACCTGGAAGGGTAATTCTATCCAAAATATCGGCAATAAAAGTTGAAGTAGCTTCTCCTGGCTTAACACCTGGAACAAACCCACCACCACGTTTCATATCATCAGAAATTTGTGTTGGATTTATTGAAATTGCAGTATAAAAGAAAGTGAATACAATAATCAAGAACGCAAACAAAAGATTATATCCCCATGAACCTGGGTCGCCAAAATTTTGAACTACTGATTGTGCAAATTCACTTCTTTCAGCAAATTGACCTGCAACTAAGCCTGGAACAAACATCAGTGCCTGAGCAAAAATGATTGGCATAACACCAGAGGCATTCAATTTTAATGGAATATACTGACGCTCACCCCCCACTGCAGCTGATGCTCTGTTTCCTACTACTTGCTTTGCATATTGAACAGGAATACGTCTTACAGCTTGTGTAACGGCAACCGCCAACATTACAACAAAGAAAAGAGCAACCATTTCAATCAAGAACAACAACGCTCCTGACATTCCACGAGATTGAGCTTCGCCAATAATGGCACTTGGAAAACGAGATACAATACCAATCATAATCAGCATTGAAATACCATTACCAATTCCTTTGTCTGTAATCTTCTCTCCCAACCACATACAGAACATTGTTCCAGCAATCAATATAATTACTGCAAAAATTCTAAATGACCATGCACTTACTATGATAGCTTCGGCAGGAATCGTTGTTTGTAAATAAGCAGTAGCCTGTGCAGCAGTTACTAAAATAGTAAGTACACGAGTAATTTGATTTAATTTCTTACGACCCGATTCACCATCTTTTTGCATTTTCTGAAAATAAGGCAATGCAATCGTCAATAACTGAATAGCAATTGAAGCAGAAATATAAGGCATAATACCCAAGGCGAAGATTGAGGCATTATTAAATGCTCCACCTGAGAACATATTCAATAAACCCAATAGACCTCCGTCTCCTTTTTCAGCTAATTTATTGGCATCTATTCCTGGCAATACTATGTATGAGCCCAAGCGGAAAAAGGTAATAAACAACAGGGTATTAAGAATTCTACCCCTTAATTCCTCTATTGAGAAAATGTTTTTGATAGTGTTAATAAACTTGTTCATGCTATCTGTTTTAAATAATCGTTAAGGAAATAAATCTAAGTTGTTCAACTTTATCTTTAAATACAAATCTGTTGCCAGTTTTCTTCCGATTACTTAAATATTTCTGTTGTCTATCTTGATTGATTAAAAAATTTCCAGCCACAGACTAATTAATCTATTGCTGGAAATGAGTATTTTACCCTACAATTGCTTTTCCACCAGCAGCCTCAATTGCCGCTTTCGCTGATGCCGAGAAACCTTTTACAGTAACTTCCAAAGCAGTTTTAATTTCTCCACGAGAAAGAATTTTTACTAAATCTTTCTTAGAAACTAAACCATTTTCAAATAAGAAATCGTGATTAATAACGGTTGCACCAGTAGATTCAGCAATTGCTTGCAATGTATCAAGATTAAGTGCTTTATATTCTACACGGTTAATATTTTTGAAACCGAATTTAGGCACACGACGTTGAAGAGGCATTTGACCACCTTCAAAACCAGCCTTGCGTGAATAACCTGAACGTGACTGAGCACCATTGTTACCACGAGCCGAAGTTCCGCCCAATCCCGAGCCTTCACCACGACCAACTCTTTTTCTAACCTTTGTAGAGCCTTGTGCAGGCTTTAATGAAGAAAGATTCATTTTGTTATTGTTATAAAATTTGCTAAACGCTATTTCACCATGAAATAACTCGCTTGCTTTCAATTTCTTTTAAGAAATTTCTAACAACCCATAAAGGTTGGAGAGCAATTTAGATATTTTCGACTACAAGCAGGTGTTTCACCGCACGAATCATTCCTTGCATTGCAGGATTTAACTCTTTCTCAACGCTTTTATTCAATTTACCTAAACCCAAAGCCTGGATTGTACGCTTCTGAACAAGTGGACGTTTGATTGTACTCTTAACTTGTGTAATTTTTACCTTTGACATGGCTTATTTGAATTCTGGATTATGAGCTATGGATTCATATCGGTATAGACTACCTCATAACTCATAATTCATAACTAATAATTAGAAAAACTATCCGTTGAAAACTTTTGCTAATGAAATTCCTCTTTGGAAGGCAACTGTATGCGGATTTCTCATTTTGATAAGGGCATCAATTGTTGCTTTAACCACGTTGTGAGGATTTGAAGAACCTTTTGATTTAGCTAATACATCATGAACACCAGCAGATTCCAATACAGCACGCATAGCACCACCTGCAATTACTCCAGTTCCAGGAGCCGCAGGTCTAAGCAACACAAAACCACCTGAGAATTTACCAATTTGTTCGTGAGGTACAGACGCTTTTAAAAGAGCTACTTCAAATACGTTTTTCTTTGCGTCTTCGATTCCTTTTGCGATAGCATCAGTTACTTCGTTTGCTTTACCCAAACCGAATCCTACAACACCTTTTCCATCACCCACTACCACGATTGCTGAGAAACTGAATCTACGACCACCTTTCACAACTTTTGCTACACGGTTAATAGAAACAACTTTTTCCTTTAAATCAGCTTCGTTTACCTTTATTGGTTTTGATATTAATTTTGACATTTTTTCTGAATTTGAAAATGTTTGAATTTGAGAAGTAAATCCTCAAATTAACTCATTAGAATTTAAGCCCTCCTTCTCTTGCACCTTCCGCAACTGCCTTCACACGTCCATGATATAAATATCCGTTACGGTCAAAAACAACTGTTGAAACTCCTGCTGCTAAGGCTTTCTCAGCAAGCTTTGCTCCTACTTGTTTCGCATTGTCCACGTTCCCGTTTGTCAATCCTAATTCTTTTGAAGAAGCTGCTGCTAATGTATGTCCTTTTACGTCATCAATGATTTGAGCATAGATACCTGTGTTCGAACGAAAAACAGATAATCTTGGCTTCTCAGCAACACCAGAGATCTTAGCTCTGATTGAATGCTTGATACGTAATCTTCGTGAATCTTTTTGCGTAGCCATTGTAATGTTTATGTGTTTTGTGGATTACCGACCCACTGATTCAATTAACAACTAAAAGTTAATAATTAAAAGTTACTAAAAGTCACTGTTCAATAATTATTAATTTTTAATTATTAATTATTAATTGAAATTATTTCTTACCACCAGTTTTACCAGCTTTTCTACGAATTTGCTCACCCACAAAACGAATACCTTTTCCTTTGTATGGTTCTACTTTACGTAATGAACGAATCTTTGCAGCCACTTGACCAACCAATTCTTTATCAATTCCCTCCAAAGTAACTTTTGGATTTTGTCCTTTATCCATCGCAGTTGTAACTTTCAACTCGCTTGGAATCTGAACGAAAACACCGTGTGAATATCCCAAAGCTAATTCAAGAATATTTCCTTGATTAGATGCTTTGTAACCAACACCTACAATTTCCATTTCAGCTTTGAATCCCTCACTTACTCCAACAACCATGTTATTGATTAATGAACGATATAAACCGTGTAATGCTTTGTGACGCTTTTGTTCAGTTGGACGTTTTACTGTTAATTCAGCACCTTCCAATTCAACTGTAATATCTGGATCAATTATACGTTCAAGTGAACCTTTTGGTCCTTTTACTGATACATGATTTTGATTAATCGTTACAGCTACACCTGCGGGTAATGTAATGATTTTTTTGCCAATTCTTGACATGATTTTGTGTTTGTGCTTAGATGGAAGCCCACTAAAAATTAGCTTCTTTCAGCGATGTGATATTAATAAACTTGGCAAAGAACTTCTCCACCTACGTTCAACACACGAGCTTCTTTGTCGGTGATAACGCCTTTTGATGTTGAAAGGATTGCAATTCCTAAACCGTTCAATACACGTGGCAGTTCACCTGCACCTTTATACTTACGTAAACCTGGTTTAGAGATTCTGTCAATTTTAACGATTGCTGATTGCTTCGTAGTTGGATTATACTTCAAAGCAATTTTGATAGTACCCTGTACGGTTGTATCGTCAAATTTGTAGTTTTGAATATATCCTTTATCAAAAAGAACCTTAGTAATTTCTTTTTTGATGTTAGAAGCAGGGATTTCAACGATTCTGTGACGTGCCTTGATGGCATTTCTCAATCGTGTTAAGTAATCTGCTATTGGATCTGTCATTGTTTTCGATATTTGAAACGCACCTTTTTTTTAAAAAGGAACGCAAAATTACGGAATTAATTTAATAAAGACAAGTTATATTATTGTTGAGGAGCTATTAAAGTTAGATTGTATGTAAAAACCAATCTAATACATTATTTAACTACTTCAACTTTTCTAAACTTGATACTAACTTGATTTAGTTACACCTGGAATTAAACCGTCAGATGCCATTTGGCGAAACGTTACACGGTTAATACCGAATTTACGCATGTAACCTCTTGGACGACCTGTCAATTTACAACGATTATGTAAACGTACTGGTGAAGCATTTTTAGGTAACTTGTCAAGTCCTGCATAGTCACCTGCTGCTTTTAAGGCTGCACGTTTTACGGCATACTTAGCAACTGTTGCTTCTTTTTTTCTTTCTCTTGCTTTTACTGATTCTTTTGCCATTGTGTTTAGAATCTATGTTTTTGAGTGTTGAGTTATGAGCTTTGAGTTAAAAAGATTGACTCTTAACTCTTAACTTCTAACGCCTAATTATTTCTTCTGGTTTGCGAAAGGCATGCCCATTGCAGTTAACAATGCGTTTGCTTCTGCGTCTGTTTCTGCTGTGGTAACAAATGTGATATCCATCCCAGAGATTTTACTTACTTTATCAATTGAAATCTCAGGGAAGATGATTTGTTCTTTTACACCTAATGTGTAATTACCACGGCCATCAAATCCTTTATCTGCAACTCCTTTGAAGTCACGTACACGAGGAAGTGCTACTGTCAAAAGACGATCAAGGAATTCATACATTCTCTCTCCACGTAGTGTTACTTTTACACCAATTGGCATATTTTCACGCAATTTGAAGTTTGAAATAGCTTTCTTTGAAATGGTAGCTACTGCTTTTTGACCTGCGATAAGGGTAATCTCATCAATACCAATATCAATTAATTTTTTGTCAGCTACTGCTGCACCAATACCTTTGTTGATAACAACTTTAGTAACTTTTGGTACTTGCATTACTGATTTGTATTGAAATTTTTCCTTTAGTGCAGGAACGATTTCAGCCAAATATCTATCTTTTAATCTTGTAGTTGTCATTTTATGAAACTTTTTGTGTGGATTTCCGACCCACGTTTTCAATTTAAGAATCTGAGGATTTGGTGATTTGAAAATTTGAAAATGTATTTCTACCAATCTTCAAATTAACTCATTATCAAATTATCAAATTAAATGAACTTTCCTGATGCTTTTGAGAATCTCTGTAGTTTCCCAGCTTCATTCAGTTTACGACCTGTGCGTACAGCTTTTCCGTCTTCCATATACGCAATATTTGATAAGTGAATTGAACCTTCACGTTTCTCAATTGCTCCTTGTGGACTTGTAGAAGTTGGCTTTACGTGTTTCGTTTGAAGATTTACACCTTCGATGATAGCACGATTTTTGTCAACGATTACTTTTGTAACTACACCTGACTTACCTTTTGAGTTTCCAGCGATAACGATAACGGTATCTCCAGATTTGATATGCAGTTTTGGCTGCTTATTAGATTTCTTTTGCATGATACAATTATGATTAAAGCACCTCTGGGGCTAATGAAACAATTTTCATAAATCCTGCATCACGTAATTCACGTGCTACAGGTCCGAAGATACGAGTTCCACGTGGTTCATCATTGTTATTTAACAATACGACTGCGTTGTCCTCGAAACGGATATATGAACCATCTTTACGACGAATTTCTTTTTTAGTTCTCACTACTACGGCTTTTGAAACCGTACCTTTCTTCATACTTGACGATGAAAGAGCAGACTTTACAGTTACTACTACTTTATCGCCAATTGAAGCGTATCTTTTTGCTGTTCCGCCTAAAACACGGATTACAAGCACCTCTTTTGCTCCTGAGTTATCAGCTACGCCAGATCTTGATTCTTGTTGTAACATTGTTTTATATCTTAATTAAATTTGAACTTTGAAGATTAGAATTGTCCAAGGGAAATCTTGAACGCTTAAATTAACGAAAATTCAAATTTTATTTCGCTTTTTCAATAACTTCAATTAATCTCCAACGCTTATTTTTTGAAAGAGGACGAGTTTCCATTACTTTCACAGTATCACCGATACCACACTCATTTTTCTCATCGTGAGCCATCAACTTTGAAGTTTTTTTCATAAACTTTCCGTAAAGTGGATGCTTAACTTTTCTTTCGATTGATACCGTGATAGATTTATCCATCTTGTCACTTACCACACGCCCGACTCTGATTTTTCTCAGATTTCTTTGTAATTCTTCCATGGTTGGATTTTAAATTGTTGTTATTAATTGACTTCAAGCGGTATGTTGATGAAGTCTGTTTTAAAGTTTTAGGTTATTAAATTACCAAGTTGTTAAAGTAACTAACTATCTAAGACAGCGTGTTTAACAAATTAGCAACTTATTACTTTACAACTTACTTTATTTCGCTGCTGAGATAGCAGTTTGCAAACGAGCAACCGCTTTACGAGCCTCACGGATACGTAATGGGTTTTCGATTGGAGAAATAGCGTGGGCAAATTTCAAACGAGCCAAAGCATCTGTTTCAGATACCAAAGTTGTTTTTAATTCTTCCAAACTCAATTTTTGAATTTCTGCGTTTTTCATGACTTTAATTTGAGAATTCGGTAATTTGAAGGTTTGAAAATTGATTCATTGTTAATTAAACGATAAAAATGGATTCTCAAAACGATTATTTTCAAATTTTCAAATTCAACATTTTCAAATTTATGATTCTTGATAATCTTTACGAACTACAAAAGATGTACGTAAAGGCAATTTTTGTGCTGCCAAACGTAATGCTTCTTGTGCAACTGCAAGAGGAACACCTGCTGATTCGAACAAAATTGTTCCTGGTTTGATACTGGCAACCCAATATTCTGGAGCTCCCTTACCTTTACCCATACGAACCTCGGCTGGTTTCTTTGTGATTGGTTTGTCTGGAAAAATACGAATCCAAACTTGTCCTTCACGTTTCATTGCACGAGTTACTGAAATACGAGCCGCTTCAATCTGACGTGCAGTGATGCGTCCTGGTTCCACAGCTTTGATAGCGAATGCACCGAAGTCAATTTCGTGACCACGTGTTGCCAATCCTTTTATCCTACCTTTCTGTTGCTTGCGGAATTTGGTTCTTTTTGGTTGTAACATTGTTGTATTAAGTCTTTAAGTCGAACAGTCGTGAGTCGGATGAATTGATTATCACGACTTCTGACTAAGATTTTCTAATTATCTTTTACCTCCTGGCTTGTTTCCACCGCCACCACCACGGTTGTTATTATTACCGCCTGGTTTATTTGGACCGCCACCACGATTATTTGGATTTCCGCCAGCTCCGCCGCTTGGTCCGTTGTTGTTACGACGGTCGCCTTCGCCACCACGTCCACCACGTCCACCACGACGATCATTGTCATCACGTCCACCACGATTATTACCACCACGAGAATCACCACCACCAGCGGCAGCTTGTGAAGCGGCAACACCTGCATTTGGAGATAAATCACGCTTTCCGTAAACTTCACCACGGAACACCCATACTTTAATACCGATTTTTCCATAAACCGTTAAGGCTTCTGAAACTGCATAATCAATATCTGCACGAAGTGTATGAAGAGGTATACGACCTTCTTTATATCCCTCAGAGCGTGCCATTTCAGCACCTCCTAAACGACCTGAAAGTTTTAATTTGATACCTTGAGCTCCCACACGCATGGCTGATGCAATAGATTGCTTCATGGCACGACGGAAAGAAATACGTGCTTCCAACTGTTGAGCGATAGTTTCGCCAATCAATTTTGCATCAATCTCAGGACGTTTAATTTCAAAAATATTGATTTGAACGTCTTTACCTGTAATTTTCTTTAATTCTTCCTTGATTTTATCAACTTCTTGACCGCCTTTACCAATCACAACGCCTGGACGGGCTGTGTTGATTGTAAGGGTAATCCGTTTCAACGTACGCTCGATGATTACCTTAGAGATTGCTCCCTTTGGGATACGTGCGGCTACGTATTTACGGATTTTATCGTCTTCTACTAATTTATCGGCAAAACTCTTTCCACCATACCAGTTAGAATCCCAACCTCTGACGATACCAAGTCTAAAACCTACGGGGTTTATTTTCTGTCCCATTTTGTATATTTAGATTCTTTGTCTAATTATTCTGAAATTACTGTTGGTGCGGTTGCAGAAGCAACTACAAGGGTGATGTGGTTTGAACGTTTCAAGATTCTATGACCACGACCTTGCGGAGCTGGACGCAAACGCTTTAATGAAGAACCACCATCTACGGTTACGGTCTTTACAAACAAATCGGCATCTTCCAACTTCATGTCTTCATTTTTGTTTTGCCAGTTCGCAATTGCCGAGAGTAAAAGTTTCTCTACGTGTCTTGCACCAACTTTTGGCTCGTATTTCAAAATACCAAGAGCCTTATTTACTTTCTGACCTCTAATCATATCAACTACGATTCTCATTTTCTGAGGGGAGGTCGGAATATTATTTAGTTTAGCTACTGCTTCCATTTTTTGATTTCTGATTTTCAGATATTGGATTTGGGATTTTAGATTTCGGATTTAAAGTCCTACTAATCAACTATCTAAAATTATCGCTTACCTTTATCTTTTTTTGCTGTGTGACCTCGGAAGTTACGAGTTGGAGCAAATTCACCTAATTTATGTCCAACCATATTATCGGTTACAAAAACTGGGATAAATTTATTTCCATTGTGAACTGCGAAAGTATGTCCAACGAAATCAGGTGAGATCATCGAACGGCGTGACCAAGTCTTGATTACAGACTTTTTACCTGATGCGGTCATGACTTGTACCTTGTTGTCAAGGCGATAGTCTATATAAGGTCCTTTTTTTAGTGAACGTGCCATCTACCTATTTTTTCTTTCTACTGATGATAAGACGATTTGAATGTTTGCTCGGTGTGCGGGTTTTCTTACCTTTCGCTAATAAACCTTTACGTGAACGTGGGTGACCTCCTGATGAGCGTCCTTCTCCACCACCCATTGGGTGATCGACGGGGTTCATAACAACACCACGAACTCTTGGACGGCGACCTAACCAACGATGACGACCTGCTTTACCCATTACGGTATTCATGTGGTCTGCGTTTGAAACTGAACCAACCGTTGCCAAACATCTTGACAATACCATACGCATCTCGCCTGATGGCAATTTCAATGTTGCATATTTAGCATCACGAGCCAACAATTGTGCATAAGTACCTGCTGAACGTGCCATTTCAGCACCTCCGCCTGGGCGAAGTTCAATTGCGTGTACGATTGTACCAGTTGGAATGTTTGCCAAAGGAAGAGTATTACCTACCTCTGGTGCTGCCGTTGCTGATGAAATTACAGTCTGACCAACTTTGATACCTGTTGGTGCAATAATGTAAGTCTTCTCGCCATCTGCATACTCAATTAGAGCAATACGTGCTGTACGATTCGGATCATATTCTACTGTTAAAACTGTTGCTTCAACATCGAATTTGTTACGATGAAAGTCAATAATACGGTAACGACGTTTATGTCCTCCACCGATATAACGCATGGCACGGTGTCCGTTTGCGTTACGACCTCCTGTTCTTTTAACCACGGCTAACAAAGGCTTGTACGGCTTTGAAGCTGTTATTTCTTCAAAAGTCGGAGCAATCCTGTGGCGTGTGCCAGGGGTTACAGGGTTTAATTTTCTTGTAGCTGCCATTTCTGTGCTTTGTTCAATTTATCGGGATGAACTCCCATAGTTTTCAATTATCAATTGATAATTAACAATTAATAATTTTTAAAGAATTATCTGTTGTCAATTGTCAACTATTAATTATTAATTAAATTCCGTCATAGAAATCAATAACTTCACCTTTAGCGATTGTTACGATTGCTTTTTTATATGTTGAAGTGATTCCAGACGTTACTTTTGTCTTGGTACTTCTTGATTTCTTCTTACCGAATTGGCGAAGTGTATTTACAGATACTACTGCAACACCGTACATTTTCTTGATTTCTTTCGCAATCTCAACTTTGTTAGTTTTGTTTGCAACCTCGAAAACGTATTGACCGCCTTTCTGTAATTCCTGAGATTTCTCAGTAAGAATTGGTCTTTTGATAATAATGCTCATTATTTCCAGTCTTGAAGTCGTAAGTCATAAGTCGTATTGTTTCTACAACTTTAACCCATGACTATTATTAATTACTAAAAGATGATTCGATTGTGGCAAGTGCTGATTCAACGATAAGTAGTTGAGTAGCATTTACTAAGTCATACGTATTGATTTGTCCAGCCGTTCCAACTTTTGCTTTTGGCACGTTACGTCCCGACAAGAAGATGTTTTGATTATCTTCTGGCAAAATCAACAATGTTTTCTTTCCTGTGAATGAAAGTGCTTCCATTAAGGCCAAGTACGACTTAGTTTTTGGAGCATCGAAAGTGAAACCTTCTAAAATGGTTACGTTTCCTGATTGTGCTTTTGCAGCAAACGCAGATTGACGAGCCAATGATTTTACTTTCTTGTTAATTTTGAACGAATAGTCTCTTGGTACTGGTCCGAAAATACGTCCACCGCCTTTCATTAAAGGAGATTTAGCTGAACCTGCACGAGCACCACCCGTACCTTTTTGTTTTTTAATTTTGCGAGTTGAGCGAGAAACTTCTGCTCTTGCTTTCGCCTTGTGAGTTCCTTGACGCTGATTTGCCAAGAATTGCTTCACGTCTAACCAAACTACGTGTTCGTTTGGTTCGATGCCAAAGATTTCGTCAGAAAGGGTTACTTTCTTTCCTGTTTCTTTGCCTTGTATATTTAAAACTGATAATTCCATTATTTCTGATTTTGAAAATTTGTTGATTTGATTAAATTTTGATGTTGTAAAGAATTACATCGTCAAATTTTCAAATCTATTTTTCAAGAATAACATAAGAGTTTTTCGCTCCTGGGATTGAACCTGAGACTACGATAAGGTTTTTGTCTGCGTAAACTTTCAAGATTTGTAAATTCTGAACTGTTACACGATTTCCACCCATACGACCCGCCATGCGAACACCTTTGAATACACGAGATGGGAATGAACAAGCACCAATTGAACCTGGGTGACGACCACGGTTGTGTTGTCCGTGAGTTTGTCCACCTACCCCAGCAAATCCATGACGTTTAACAACTCCTTGAAAACCTTTACCTTTTGAAGTTCCAACGGCATCAACAAAGTCACCTTCTGTAAACAATTCTGCGGTAACGATTTCTCCTAAGGTAAGAACGGTGTCAAAAGATTTGAACTCAACGAGTTTTTTCTTTGGAGTGGTACCTGCTTTTTTGAAGTGACCTAAAAGAGGTTGCGTAGTGTGCTTCTCTTTTTTTTCGCCATAGGCTAATTGAATAGCACTATAACCTTCTTTTTCTACTGTTTTTACTTGCGTTACTACACAAGGACCGGCTTGGATCAGCGTACAAGCGAGGGCAGAGCCACCAGCGTTGTAGAGGCTGGTCATACCGATTTTCTTTCCGATAATTCCAGACATTTTATTAGAATAAAACGTTAATAATTGATTGATAATGAGCGATTTACGAGTGTCATCACGACAATCCATATAAATCGGAATGCAAAGGTCGGGATTTTATTTGGCAAAAACTAAATTGTTTACAAATAAAATTAATTCACGAAAGTAGCGAAATGAGTTGATAAGCGACAAGATATACTCGTGCAGGGACAGGCAGAAACCTGTAATACGAAAGAATGTTCTTGTGTAGCTTAACATTAAAATTAACTGCTGGGCATTCAACAAATCAATCCAATATCAGTTCTAACACTATTGTAAATTTTGACTTTTACGAATGATTTAAGGAGTTTTTATTTCTATATAATTTTTAAATTTTATCGAGTTCTGCCAACCCGTATAAAAATAAAGAAATAGTTGCCCTCTAAATCGGACTGCAAAATTAGTGGTTTCTTTTTGAAATGCAAGGAGTTGGGTGGAAATATTTTATTATTTAAAGATTCAAATTCCTTCGTGTAATTTCAAAGGCAGTAATGTATTCTTCAATAGGTTCTAATTCTATACCAGATTTTAAAGCAATAATTCTTCTTATCAAATACGGTTTACGCCAATCTTTTACAAAGTTTAATCCTAAAACATCAATCATATTGTTGATTCTGTTTATTTCGGATTGATTGAGTTTTCCGCTTTTGACATTGGCGAAGAAGATGTGTTTTCCAAAATCATAGTCCAATAGTTCGTAGGGGTTGTAATTGGGATCATCTGGTTTTAAAATTGAGTCTGTTGGTTTATCTCCTTTTTCATGGTTTACTTCATTCAAAACCATGAACAGATTATCCCAAAGCCATGATTTGGGTTCTCCTGTCTTCAATTTTGGGTCAAAATGTTCTAACTGACCTAAATGTTTTGATTTTCCATTTTTAAATCTGCCTTTAATCCAATTGGCTTCATCATAATCATACCCACTTGCAAGAATTTTCATTTCGGTATAAGCACACAATCCTCCCTGAATATGATACAAATTCATTACAATATCTTTATGAAATCTATGCGAAGCGGTATATTTAGGATGGTCTTCTTGATTATTTTCTAATGCTTCTTCCCACTTTTTATAAACCGTAGATAGGATTTTTGATTTGTCTATTTTTCGCATCTTATTTTAAATCCCAATCAAGTTGGTCGGCTAATTTTATAATTTCTTCAAATTTTTCTTTTTTGGCTTCGGGCGAAAGGTCGTTATGCTTCAATTGACTTTCTAAGGTGGCTAATTTTACTAACTCGCTCATTCTTAAACTATTAGATTCTTTTTTCATATCAAAAACTCTTTTCAGAATACCGTCATACGTTAAATATTGCGGGTAAATTGTGTAATTATCAACGTGTCTGCCTTTTATTTCATCGTAATATAATTCTTGCTCAACGTTGCCCGTTTCTTCATTAAATTTTAATTCAATGATTTCCCAAGGTTCAAAAGAGGCTGCCACCAGAGGAGAATGCGTTGCGAAAAAGAATTGAGAATTTTCTGCCATTGAGGTATAAAAATCCACAATTTCGGTTTGAATGTCTGGATATAGAGACCGTTCTGGTTCATCAAAAAGAATGATTGAATCTTTTGGTTTTAGACCATATAAAGGCAAGGCAGTGAGTATGACTTGTTTTGTGCCTGTGCTTAGTGCCTCGAAAGGAATTTCTTTTCCGTTTTTTTGTTGAATTTTGATGGTTTCGATATCTTCTTTTTTCTCAAAATCTAATTCTGTTTTTACTTTTAAATTGAAACGACCTATGACTTTATCTAAATAATTATCGGCTAAATCTTGAATTGGATTTGGGGTTTCTTCTCGCCATTTTCTGAAATCGTCTGTGGCTTTGCTGATTACTTCTTTTGAAACTTTTGAGTCCCTTAATAATTTGGAAATTTCAAGGCTTTTTCTGATTTCTGTTTCACGGTCATTGATAACAGCTTCATTTATCGTTTGCCAGATTTGATTAATATCATAATTTTCAAAATCAATAACTTTTTCCTCCGTTAACTTACCTGTATTTCTCTGTTCGCTAAAAATTGTCGATTTTAATTTTCCCTCTGACCTAATTTTCTTATTGGGAAATTTAATCTCTGATGGATAATTAAATAATCTAAATTCTGGAAAATGGTCATCAAAAATATCATCCCATATTCTATCTATTTCACAAAATCCATATAAAAATTCTTCTTTATCGTAATCACCGAAAGTGATAGGAACAGTCTCAATACCATCAGATATGGTTATGCTTACGCTTCCAAAATCATCAATTACACCAGCGTTATCATAATTTGATAAAGCATTCATAATTGGTATCATAAACTCCTTTAAAATTTCTAATAAAGTCGTTTTCCCAGTTCCACTTTGCCCAATAAAGCAAACTTTATCCAAAGGTTCTCCTTCTTTTAAATGTCCTTCTGGGTAAGTAAAATTTAATCCAAATTCTTCAAATTGATGATATTTGTCTATATATAGTTCTGAGACTTTCATGGTTGTTGCTTTGATTATGATGCAAAATAAGTAAATAATCTGTAAAAGGGAATTTTGAATTCTGTCCACTTGCTAATTTTCTCCTGACAATCCCAAAGTCCTTGATTATCTTTGCAACCACATGGAGAGGATAGAGCACAGTAGTTTTAGAGATAATGCGTCAGATTTTGATGAGATAATTGTCTTTTTCTCTTCTCCTATGTTCCCTAAATTATCTATGTGGTTGCAAAAATTATCCCATGAAAATATCCATCATTACCGTTTCTTTCAACAGTGCCAAAACCATTCGCCAGACCATTGAGAGTGTGCTTGCTCAGGATTATGACGATTTAGAATATATCGTGATTGATGGGGCTTCAAAAGATGGAACTGTGGAGATATTGGAGTCTTTTGGCAATAAAGTCAAGTTTATTTCTGAGCCTGACAAGGGGATTTATGATGCTTTGAATAAGGGCGTAAAGATGGCTACTGGTGAGATTATTGGAACGATTGGAGGAGATGATTTTTATCCTAACTCACACGTAATCAGTCGTATATTTAAGACTTTTAAGGAAGCTCAGACAGATGCGGTTTATGGCGATAAGCAATACGTAAACATGGGCGATGATGAAACGATAGTGCGTTATTGGCGGTCGGGTGAATATGTGCGTGCGAATTGGTTGAAGGGTTGGATGCCTCCGCATTTATCGTTTTATTTGAAGAAATCGGCTTTTGAGAAATTTGGATATTACATTACAGATTTCACTTGTTCGGGAGATTATGAGTTGATGCTTAGGATGTTATATAAAAATAATTTAACGGCAACATATCTTCCAGAAGTGGTGATGACTATGCGGAATGGGGGAATGAGTACAGCCTCTTGGAAGCATCGCTATAGGGCAAATATGGAGGACCGGCGGGCGTGGGCGATTAATGATTTGAAACCCCTTTGGTACACGCTTTGGATGAAACCGATTGCTAAGATTGGGCAGTTGTTTTTGAAAAATTGGAAAATACTCTAAGCTCATCTTAGTTGAAAATTGAGCGTTAAACAATGAAAATTTTACAATAATTTACGAGTTAGAAAACTCGTGTAATATGAAATGAATATTCTTACTTTTGATATAGAGGAGTGGTTTCACATTTTGGATAATAATTCCACCAAAACGGAGGCGGATTGGGCGAAATATGCCAGTAGAATCCATGAGAATATGGAGCGGATTTTCCATCTTTTAGAGCAAACTAATCAGCAAGCAACCTTCTTTTGCTTGGGTTGGGTTGCCCGAAAACACCCTGACATTATACGAGCTATTGCGGAACGTGGTTACGAAATTGCAACGCATTCTGACTTGCACCAATTGGCTTATGAACAAAGTCGGGCAGAGTTTAAAAATGACTTAGAAAGGTCAATAAAGTCTTTGGAAGATGTTTCTGGCAAGAAAATCAGGGCATACAGAGCTCCTGGATTTTCGATAAAATGGGAAAATAAATGGGTTTTTGAGGAATTAATTAAGCATGGAATTGAAGTGGATTGTTCCGTTTTCCCTGCCAAACGCTCGCATGGTGGATTTGAGCAATTTGGCGTTGCTGAACCTTGCTGGATTGATATTGATGGAATGCGTTTAAAGGAATTTCCAATAAATACGGTCAACGGTTTTGGTCAGTCACTTATTTTTTCTGGCGGTGGATATTTTCGACTTCTCCCCTACCCTATTTTACAATTTTTGACGAAAAAATCTGATTACGTAATGACTTATTTTCATCCGAGAGATTTTGATGCAAATCAGCCCATGATTGAGGAATTGAGTCGGGTTCGTAAGTTTAAATCTTACTATGGATTGGCGGGTTGCTTAAACAAATTGCAGGATTTAATGACCGACTTTCCATTTATAGATTTGGCTTCTGCTGAAAAATTGGTGGATTGGAATAAAGCTAAAATTGTGAAGATTTAGCATAATTCCCGATTTTGGAAAATCGGGGTACAAAATCAGGTTACACGTTAGCTACACGAAATGGTTTAACCTCAAATTTCTCCCATACTTTTTGTTGAATATAGGGTTCTGAATCCATCCAATGTTGAAGTTCTTTTGGGTCTTCAAATTGAAGAATCATCGTTGAACCAATCATCTTTCCATCATCGTTTAATATCGCTCCTCCGAGGATAAAATTTCCATTTTCCTTCATTCTTTTTACACCTTTCAAATGGGAAGGTCGCACATTCATACGATGGTCGAAAGTATTTTCATGAGTTCCATCATAAGCGATAATTAAATATTGATCCATGTAGTTAATATAATTTAAATGTTCAAAGCATAAATATAAAATTTTGCGTTACTTTTAAAAGAGTTATTGTCTTAAGAAATAGGAATTCAATAAAGTATCATTTTTCCTACGTTTCTTTTTCACTTAAATCTACCCTCTTTTTCTTTAAATAGCGTTACAATTCGCAGAAAAAGGCAAAAAATTTAAACAAAAAACAATAAGTAAGTAGTTGTTCATATCTCGATGCGTCCGACACTTCGGTTCGATATTTGGAAAATAATTAGCTGATAATCAGATATTTACTCCAAATAAAAACGTCGTTTAAATTACATTGATTACTTATACGCATGTTACCGCATCAGTGGTCCGATTTATCAATTTCCAATTCCTAATCTTTGTTTACTTCCATTGATTTTCATGTTACTGCGAATTTATTTTTTTTGTAAAGTCACCAAAAGACTAAAATTCCTGCAGTTATCACTACACTAACTATAATATTACCACTTTTATAGATTTAATTACCATTTGATAATCAAATTTATGGTAAAAAAAGTGTTTTTTTGGCATTGCTATTATCCATTTAATACCCTAACCTGCCATAGTTAGAAATATCATGACTCAAAATTTAATACAATTCATTAAGAATTTAGTGCCTTTCACTGACGAAGAAATTCAAGATATACATCATTTGTTTATTGAAAAAACGCTAAAAAAAGGAGTTTTTTGGGTAAAAGAAGGCGAATTCAACTCAGACATACTTTTTGTAAATAAGGGCATGTTACGCTCCTATTTTGTGAAAGAAGAGATTGAAAAAACTTTCGATTTAGTGATTGAGAATCAAATTGTAACTGCTACCGAATCGTATTCGTCAGGACTACCAAGTATTGATTATATTCAAGCAGTTGAGGATACACACTTAACTATTATTTCGAAGAATGATATAGAGTTGCTATACACGAAATCACCAAAATGGGAAAGAGTTGTGAGAATAATTTTTGAAGCCTACACCTTTGAACAAGAGATTAGAATTCGTTCATTTATAGCTGAAACCGCCCAAGAAAGATATGAGCGGTTAGCAAAAGAACAACCCGAATTGATACAAAGGACACCCCAAATATATTTAGCCAACTTTTTGGGAATAACACCGCAATCTTTGAGTCGTTTGCGTAGGAAAATCATTAGCAAGTAGAAAGGGAAGAAGGAGTAAGGGAGACAGGACAAATAAAGTCTATTCTTCTATCCTACCTCACTTCCTCCTTTTTTCCTTTCTACCAAAAACTTACCAGCTCAGAATCACTTGCTCAATCACATCGCAAGCCTCATTCATTTGTATTTCTGTAATGACCAAGGGCGGAGCAAAACGAATTTTATTTCCGTGCGTTGGTTTTGCTAAAAGTCCATTTTCTTTAAAAGCCATACACATATTCCAAGCGGTTTCGCCTTCTTCTGAATCGTTAATTTCGATTGCATTCAGAAGTCCTTTCCCTCTCACAATCGTCAGTAAATCAGGACGTTGAGCCATTATTTTATTCATTCTTTTTCTGAACAACTGCCCCATTGCTTCAGCATTTTCCGAAAGGTTTTCGTCTTGAATAACTTTCAAAGCCGCAACCGTAACGGCACAAGCCAAAGGATTTCCACCATACGTTGAACCGTGTTCACCTGGCTTGATGGTGAGCATAATTTCGTCGTTACAAAGCACGGCAGAAACTGGATAAACGCCTCCTGAAAGCGCTTTCCCAAGAATCAAAATATCTGGTTTAAAATCCCCGTGGTCGCAACATAAACGCTTACCAGTGCGAGCAATACCCGTTTGGACTTCATCGGCAATGAAAAGTACATTTTTTGCTTTACACATTTCGTAAGCCTTACGTAAATATCCTTCATCTGGCACGACCACGCCCGCTTCTCCTTGAATGGGTTCAACCATGAAACCTGCTACGTTTGGGTCTTTCAAAACCTCTTCCAAAGCCTCTAAATCATTGTAAGGAATTATCTCGTACCCTTGTAAAAGTGGACCATAATCTGAATAACTTGACGGGTCGGTTGACGATGAGATGGCGGCAATTGTTCTGCCCCAGAAATTCCCTGCGGCAAAAACGGTTTTGGCTTGGTCTTGGGCAATTCCTTTAACTTTATACGCCCATTTACGGGTTAATTTTAAGGCTGTTTCCCCTCCTTCTGCCCCTGAGTTCATCATTAACACTTTGTCGTAACCGAAGTATTCACACATAAATTTTTCACAAATACCTAATTGGTCATTGTAAAATGCTCTTGAAGTTAGGGTTAATTTTTGTGCCTGTTCAATCATAGCTTGAACGATTTTTGGATGGCAATGTCCTTGATTTACAGCACTATACGCTGAAAGGAAATCGAAATAACGTTTATTATCAACATCCCAAACGAATACGCCTTCGCCTTTTTGAAGGACTACGGGCATTGGGTGATAATTGTGGGCTCCGAAACGGTCTTCGAGCATTATGGCTCTGTCTGAAGCAGAGTGCATGGTATAATTTTGTGTTGTGGAAATCATGATTTTGGTGAGCGTGGACGCTCGAATTAGTAAAATTATCTGAATTTGGATTCGCCGGATTAATGGATTATTTGGATTATGAAATAACACATTGTATCAAATTAATGGGCGATTTAGATTAGAGAAAAAATGATTGGAATTTAGCTAATACCAAAAAGACTGATAACGTACAGAATTTGTACGGATACGGTGAGGATGCGGTGAATTTTGCAGAAATGACCGTAGAGTGAACTGGTGGTAAATGCACGAACGTCTGCCTGTTGAGCAAGAGCATTTTTGTGATAATATTTACCTTGAAATTCGTTCATTTTGAGCTTTTAGAGTTACAAAAATACGCAAAAAGAAACATTTTTCAAAAAAGAACGGTTTGCTATTTAATGGAAAAGATAAGCAAGAATAAAAAAGAGGCTACACGTAACGGATTATTGCCCGAAGATTTTTATCTGAATGAAAATGGATTTATGGTTTTTACGGAGGCATATCATCTAAAACGTGGATATTGTTGTAAGAATGGCTGTCGGCATTGTCCTTATGGGTTTCGGAAGGGGTGATTACCACCTTTTAAAACCTGAACGTGGGCGACAAATAAAAGAAAAAGGTCTTTTCGTCTCACATTTTTCTTTTATTCCCCTCCAATGACTTATTAGTAATTCAACCATTTGCCAATAAGTGTAACCTTTACCTTTGGGTGGTGAAATAAAAAATACACCTACTCCGTGTTTTTCAAAAAGGTCTCTTTGGGGTTTTGTTCGGTGGATATTTTTATCTTGGGTTATGACAACGCCATGCAGTTTGCCAACTTGTGGAATCCAATCTTCGTCTTTAATGCCTTTTCCAAATACTTCTTTGATTGATAAAACCTCAAATCCATCAGCCATTGGTTGCTCTAATATGTGTAGTCCTTTTGCTAAGAAAGGAGATAAATTTTCGTCAATAAATATTTTCATTAAGCGGCATTACGATGAAAATCAATAGCATCTTTTACTTGCTTTGATGTAAGTTCAAAAATATTAGCGATTACTTTTAATGGCTCTCCTGCACGATAGAGGTCAAAAACCGTTTCTGTGAGGATATTGGTATCACCAATAACAGGCTGTCCGAATTGTCTGTGCGGGTCAATAATTATTTCATGATTTTTTCCGAGGGGGTAAAACCTTGTAGCTAAGGAATTTACATCAAAATCTATACTTTTACAAAATGGTTCTAAGATTTCTTTGATGTTGATTTGTAGGGTTTTATCGGCTTCAATAATCTCTCCAACTTCACCGCTGAAAAAGATATTTTTTCCATCAGTAAGTATATTAGATTTGGCAAAAGGGTATTTCGTTTTATAGACTTCCGCTAAAACATCATGGGCTTTATTTATCTTAAAGCTACTCACACCATTTAATCTTAATTGATAAAAAGTATAGAATTCAATTAAAGTATAAAAATTGGTAACCTGCTCTTTTCCAGAACCTTGCGAAAAGGTATTATGTTCACCTTGTGCGAATTTTTCATTCCAATATTCTTTCATCCAACGCCTAACTTTGGCAGTGGGAAGTCTCAGAATGGAAGCAATATCGGGAATTGTATAAATCCCAGTTCCAATATCAAATATGTCGTTTTTATCGAAGGTCAATT
>JAYVIV010000228.1:0-4684 GCA_043769985.1 Arcicella sp. | reverse complement strand
CAAACCAATATAAAGGAAGGCTTGTGCGTAAGAAATCGTTTCAGATTTGAAAAGGAAACCTGCTAAAACACCTCCTAAATTTCCACCCGCACCCACGATTCCAGCAACTGAGCCTACATTTTTAGTATCTATGAAAGGTACGATGGCGTAAGTTGCCCCGTTTGCCATTTTCAAGAACATCGCAAATCCTAACATCGCAACCACTGCCATTGTCAATGAACCCGTTTGTGCAAAAAGAGCAATTCCAACTCCTTCCAAAATTAAAAATCCTGCCAATAACCAACCTTTGCCTCTCATGCCATAAGAATTACCAACTTTATCCGCCACAATTCCACCGATAGCACGAGCGAAGAGATTCATAAATCCAAAAAGTCCCGCTAAAAGACCTGCTGTTTTAAGGTCGCAAGAGAAATTTTCAGAGAAATATAAAGCGGCAATATTATCAAAAGTGATTTCAATTCCAAAACAAGCTCCATAAGCCAAAAATAAAATCCAAGTACGATAATCAGATGCTGCTGAAAGGAAAGAGCCTTTTGCTTGTGGCGTATTTGTTCTATCAATTTCTGAATAATTACCTTCTGGCGTATCTTTCGTGAATTTGTAATAAACAAACGCCATAACCAATAACATCGCCCCAGGAATAATCATGGCATAACGCCAAGCCTGTGGATTTGAATAACCTAAGCCCACAAAACCCGCTAAAATTACGGGCATAATCATATTAGTAATACCTCCGCCAAGATTTCCCCAACCACCTGCAACGGCGTTGGCAGTTCCTTTAATTTTAGGAGCAAACATTGCCGAAGTATGGTATTGTGTGATGACGAAAGATGCCCCAATCACGCCAATGGCTAACCTAAACAATAAAAAACTCTCGTAACTATGTGCCAATCCGATGGTCATTACTGGAATAGAGCCGATAACTAAAAGTCCAGTGTAAGCTAATCTTGGTCCGATAGTATCGCAAAGACGACCAATCACTAAGCGAGCAAAAATGGTTGCCGAAACTGAGGCGATAATGATATTCCCGATTTGTCCTTTCGTTAAACCTAAATCATCCTTTACAATTTTCATCAAAGGGGCAATACCAAACCATCCGAAGAAACAGAAGAAAAAGGTAATCCAAGTGATGTGGAAAGTTTGCATTTGAATGCCTTTCCAAGAGAAAATATTGAGCGAATCTAAGGGTTTTGTTGAATTAAGCATGATTAATAAATTTTTGTAAGTATTTGATTAATAATTACTTACGATTAAATATCTTCTCGCCCCCACGAGAGACATTTTTCAACTTGTGTTGAAGGGATTCTTTAATTAATAATTAATAGTTATCTAAACGTCGTATTTTAACTCATAATTATTAATTATTAATTGTTCACTGAATTGTTCACTGAGTGCGACCACCTCCCCAATCACAATAACTGCTGGGTTGGTTATATTTTCTGAAACTGACTTTTCTATAATGGTTGAAACCGTACCTATGACGGATTTTACATTTTTGCGAGTACCATTTTGAATAATCGCCATCGGCATTTCTGACTTTCCTTGAGTTTTGAATATCTCACAAATTTGAGATAACTTGCTCATTCCCATTAAGATAACTATCGTTGCGGATGATTGAGCGGCTAATTCTATGTCTTTTGAAATCTCTCCTTTTTTAGTTGTGCCTGTGATTACCCAAAAACTTTCTGCGTATCCTCTGCTCGTTACGGGTATTCCCACGGAGGCGGGTGCTGCAATGGCAGACGTTACGCCCGAGACTACCTCACATTCAATATTAAAATTCTTAGCGTATTCTATTTCTTCAAAACCTCTTCCAAACACAAATGGGTCGCCACCTTTCAATCTTACCACGTGTCCGTATTCCAAAGCCAAATAGACAATTTTTTGATTTATCTCTTCTTGGGTATAAACATATTTACCCAATCGTTTTCCAACATAAATTCTTAAAGCATCAGGACGAGCGTATTCCAAAAGCTCAACATTGGCGAGTGCATCATATAAAATAACATCCGCAGATTTGATGGCTCTGATTCCTTTTAATGTTATTAAGTCAATGTCTCCTGGACCCGCACCAATTAAAGTTAATCTTGGAATATTCATATTATAAGTTATTATACTCTATTTTTTACTAAATGGAAATACTTAGTATTGATTTCGACACAAATGTTATTAAAAAATGTTAAAAACCAAAATATAAGTTAAAAAATTAACTATATTTTTAAATTTATTTGTAAAATATGATTTTTTTGGTTTAAATTTGAACTGTAAATAATGAAAAAATAGTAAATTTTTAAAAAACAGGTTATTACTTTAATGCAATTATTGAAATGTTAAAATTTATCTTGAAATAGTGATAAATGCTTAGTAAGAGAGGAAAAATAAAGTTTGGAGAAAGGGAAATAAGGGAAACATGAATATTCATTAGAGACTTTTATGTAATCAAAATATTGTGTATTCATAAAACCTCAAATACACTTACAAAAAAACTCCCCTTCGAGGTTGGGGGCTATTTTAACATAGAAAAATGAAAAAAATCGTCGTTGTGGGAAACGGAATGGTTGGTTATAAGTTTTGCGAGAAACTTGTCAATAAGGATACCAACAAGCAGTGTGAAATTGTGGTATTTGGTGAGGAGATTCGTCCTGCCTATGACAGAGTGCATCTTTCAGAATATTTTGCAGGAAAAACTGCCGATGATTTGACCATGCAACCCGTTGAATGGTACGCTGATAATGGCATTCGGCTAATTCTTTCAGACCCAATCGTGGACATTGACCGTGAAGCAAAAACGGTTCGCTCGCATCATGGTTTGGTGGAAAGCTACGACTATTTAGTAATGGCAACGGGTTCTGGGGCTTTTGTACCACCAATTCCAGGGGTTGAAAAAGATGGGGTTTTTGTGTATCGTACCATAGAAGATTTAGATTTGATGCAATCGCACGCTCGGAAGGCAACAAAAGGGGCAGTAATCGGTGGAGGTTTATTAGGTCTGGAAGCTGCAAAAGCACTTTTAGACTTAGGATTAAAAGAAGTCCATGTAGTAGAATTTGCTTCAAGATTAATGCCAAGACAAATTGACGAAGCGGGTTCGAGAGTATTACAAGCTAAATTGGAAACATTGGGTTTGAAAATACATCTTAATAAAAACACCCAAGAGATTGCTGGTAACGGCGTAATTGAATTTATGCAATTTGCCGATGGTTCACGTTTGGATGTAGATATGCTTGTGATTTCGGCAGGCATCAAACCCCGTGACGAAGTGGCAAAAGTGGCGGGTTTGGAAGTTGGCACTCGTGGAGGAATTGTAGTAAATAATGCTTTACAAACATCCGACCCAAATATTTTTGCGATTGGCGAATGTGCTTTGGCTCATCAGATGATTTACGGTTTGGTTGCTCCAGGTTATGAAATGGCGGAGGTTGTGGCGAAGAGAATAGTAGCCGAAGCCCCCCCCGCCCCCGATGGGGGAGCTTTGTCGTCCGAATTGGAATCGAAATTTGTGGTCGAAAAATCCGAGTCCAAAGCTCCCCCATCGGGGGCGGGGGCGACCGACGCTTCGGGGGCTATTTTCTCCCCCTTCGATATGTCAACCAAGCTAAAACTCATCGGTGTGGACGTTGCCAGTTTTGGCGATGCTTTTATTCAAGAGCCTAATGCTCAGACGATTGTGTTTGAAAATTCGGCAAAAGGAATTTATAAAAGAATCAATATTTCAAACGATGGTAAGTATTTATTAGGCGGAATTTTGGTTGGCGATGCCGAGCAGTATAATATGCTTTTGCAAAATACCAAGAACAAGACTATCCTCCCGCCTGACCCCGAAGATTTGATGTTGGGTTCTCGTGGAGGGGCAGAAACTGGAGCTTCGGGTGTTATGGCATTGCCTGATGAAGCCCTGATTTGTTCTTGCGAAGCGGTTACAAAAGGAGCAATTTGTTATGAAATCGTTGAAAATAAAATAATTACACTTGATGGCATCAAAAAATGTACGAAAGCAGGAACGGGTTGCGGGGGTTGCGTACCAATGGTAAAAGATTTAATCAACGAAACCATGAAGTCGCAGGGTATTTTTGTGAGAAATGTTATTTGCGAACATTTCAATTATACTCGTCAGGAATTATTTGATTTGGTGAAAATTAAAGGTTACAGAACCTATGATGAAGTTTTGGATAATCTCGGGCAAGGAGATGGTTGCGAATTGTGTAAACCGCCTGTTGCATCCATCATTGCGAGTTTATGGAATGAAATGATTTTGGAAAAAGGCAATGCAACCGTTCAAGATTCTAACGACCGTTTCTTAGCAAATATTCAAAAGAATGGCACTTATTCAGTCGTTCCAAGAATTCCAGGGGGTGAGATTACGCCTGAGAAATTAATCGTGATTGGACAAGTAGCTTTGAAATATAACCTCTACACAAAAATCACGGGTGGACAACGCATAGATTTATTCGGCGCCCACGTAGGGGATTTACCTGATATTTGGGAACAATTAGTGAACGCTGGTTTCGAGTCGGGTCATGCTTACGGTAAATCTTTGAGAACCGTAAAATCATGCGTAGGCTCAACTTGGTGCAGATTTGGGGTACAAGATGCGGTTAGTTTTGCTATTGAAGTTGAAGAGCGTTATCGTGGTTTGCGTTCACCGCATAAATTGAAATCGGCCGTTTCTGGTTGTACTCGTGAA
>JAYVIV010000227.1:0-7213 GCA_043769985.1 Arcicella sp. | reverse complement strand
AACATAACTTACAGCATTGATAAAAACTTAGAGCAGGATTTTTTAGAATGGATAAAAGCCGTTCATATCCCAGAAGTAATGATGACTTTGAAGCCTAAGAGTTATAAAATTATGAGGCTTTTGACAGAAATTGAAAATGCAGGAGCAACTTTTTCAGTACAATATAGCTTTGAAAGTTTAGAAGACTTTGAGGATTTTGAACAAGAATTTCGAGAAGATTTGAATTACGAAGTTCACAAAAGATATAGTGGGCATTATGTATTCTTTCCAAGTTTATTAGAAGAACTTTGACACTGAGAAGAAAGTTTGTATTGGGAAGTATTATCTAAGTAGTTGTTCGTATTTTGATATTCGGAGCTTAATTGCCTGAAAATCATCAATTTACAGTAAAGTATAACGTTGCTAAATAGTAGTGATTACTTAAAAGAATACTTCCCAATTGATTTATTTTTCCTCTAAAAGTTTCAAAATATCATCCAGAATTTCGGAATCGCCAGGACGTTTTGCATCTGAATTTACAATTTCCCCTTTTTTATTCATTAACATATACCTTGGAATAGATTGCAAATTGAAAAATTTGGCCGCATTTGAGTCCCATCCACCCACAGAATGTACATTTGTGCCGTTATCTAACTTCATATCTATCATAGCTTTTCGCCAGTTTCCTTCCACTTCGTCAATTGAAATGTAGAGAAAAACCACTTGTTTTTTTTGTTTTTCATTTAACTTATCATGTAATATTCTTGAATTTGGAAATTCCTTTCTACAAGGGCCACACCACGATGCCCAGAAATCTAAATAAACAACTTTACCTTTCATATCTGCCAAAGAGAGCGTGTCTCCTTTGGGTGTTACGGCTTTAAACCATTTTTTCCCATCATCTTTTTTCTTGGTAATTTCCTCATCTTTCTTGGACATTAATTCACCACATTTTTCTTTGACTAAAGCGGCATACTTCTCAGAATTTTGGGTAATATTCAAAGCAGCAAAAGTGTTTCTTATTGTGGAGGGCAAGCAATAAAGGCACTGATTTTCAAGGAGATAGGCTAAATAATATTGATATGCTTTTGCGGAAAAATGCTCACGAGCGAAATGATGTTTATCTTCCATGGCTTTATTCATGTCTGAATATTTTGCAAAACCATGTTCTTTGGAGTTAAAGTACGTAACGTAATAAATCAAAAAATTACGATAGGCAGATGAAATCATGGCTGACTCGTCTTGAATCTTGTTATCATCTAAGCCTTCCAAAATAGGTGAGGGGAGGGAAATCACCTTTGTTTGAGCCGTGTTGGCATTCCCACGCACAACTGGATAGGCAAGGATGTAATACCAATAATTCCAACGAATTTGATTTTCAAGATATTTCTTGAATTCGTCTGAAAATTTGTTTTGCTCTGGAAATGTTTTATAAAAGTCAGATTGTGCCTTTTTTGCATCGAAAAGCCCCATTTCAAGTACATCAATAGGCTTTTCATTAATTTTAGCGAACATAATTTGCGAGCTATAATCAGTTTTAAACTTTTGATAAAACTTCTCTAAAAAATCATTTTCAATCTCACGATTTCCTTTAAAAACGATATTTTTATGAACGTCTTTGCCATCAAAAAATAATTCTATTTTATCATCTTTACCAACAAATAAAATAATCTGTTGTTTTTGGTATTTCAACTCAATTATGGCATTTTTTTCGACATCAATATTAAATTTAAAATTCTTTTCAGAAGTAAGAATATATTGTTGACTTTGTGGTTTTATGCCTAATAATAAAGGGTCATAAAATAAAGTTAACGTATCTCCCTGAGCATTTTCAACTGTTCCAGAAATTGTTACATTCTGAGAGAAAGAAAAGTAGGAGATAAAAATTGACATGAATAAAAGAAATTTTTTCATTAAATTGGGCTAAGTAATTGATACTATTTAAGCGACGTTGGATTTTACTGTAAATTGATGATTTTCAGTCAATTAAGCTCCGAATATCGAACATCGAAATACAAACGACTACTTAAATTGTGGAATCATTTAATTGATATAAGAAACCAAATTTGTAATCAAAAATCTTGTGTCTCAGTGTCTTTGCGATATATACTAACCTTCAAAAATCATGCGAATCAAGATTAAAAACGTGTTTTTAAGAATTTTCGTGTAGCTTTTGTCCAAATATCATATCCTTTTTTGTTCATGTGTAATTTATCAGAAACAAATATATCGGGCATTAAATCACCATTTTTTAAATAAAAATCTTTTTGAATATCTACATAATAAAACCCTTTATTTTCTTGGCAATATGTCTGAATCATTCGGTTTGCTTGCTTTTGTTTTTCAAGAATATTAACTCTTGCAAGGCTTGGTCGGATAGAACAAAAACCAACTTTTGTATTTGGTAATTGTGTTTTAACTTTTTCTGCAAAAATCTTAAAATCTTCAAAAACTGATTCTGGACTTTCACCAGAAGCTAAATCATTATCTCCTTCATATACCAATATGACTTTAGGCTCATATTTGGAGACAATTCTCTCAAAATAAAAGTTTAAATCACTCATCTGCGAACCTCCAAATCCACGATTGATAACGGGAAATTCTGATAAATCTTCCTTAGCACTAAACCAAAGTCGAAAGGTTGAACTACCCGCCAAAACGATTTGTCCTTTCGGTGGCATCAATACTGAATCTTGCTTCTCAAAAGATCTAATTTCAGAGACAAATGGTTGAGAATAAGATAAATAGGTGATAATTAAACTAAGCGAAGTTAAAAATAATTTCTTCATTATTTTACCAATTAATGGGTTCTAAGTCTTTGCTATTGAGATAGTCATTGGCTTGTGAAAAATGTTTTGTTCCAAACCAACCGCCATAATTTGCTGCCATCGGCGATGGATGTTTTGCTTTTAAAATTAGGTGTTTTGAAGCATCAATTACAGAACCTTTATCTTGAGCGTATTTTCCCCAAAGCATAAAAACAACCTCCTGTTTTTGTTCAGAAATACACTTAATCACGGCATCGGTGAATGTCTCCCAACCCTTCTTCTGATGAGAGCCAGCCTCACCACCACGAACTGTCAAGGTTGAATTTAACAACAAAACACCCTGTTCAGCCCACCTTTCCAGATTTCCGGATTTAGGGATTGGAATACCTAAGTCATCCCTGATTTCTTTAAAAATATTTTGTAATGAAGGGGGTATTGCAACGCCATCATTTACTGAAAAAGAAAGTCCATTCGCTTGATTGTAACCATGATACGGGTCTTGTCCTAATATCACAACCTTTGTTTTATCAAAAGTACATTTATCAAAAGCATTAAAAATGAATTTCCCGGGTGGATAAACCTTATTGGAGGTATATTCAGTTCTTACGAACTCAATTAATTGGCCGAAATAAGGTTTTTCAAATTCTTGCGAAAGGCGTTCTTTCCAAGATTGTTCAATTTTTACATCCATTTTATTATGTCACAGAGTCATTTAAGTTAGCTAAGCGTTTTGTAAAGTACATTATTTACATTAACAAAGCACTACTTTTCTCTATTTTAAGATTTGGGAATTAAAATAATTTCAATTGATATTTACGACGAAGGGGATTAATTAAAAATTTCTTCTGAGCTGTAAAGCTGTCGGGATTCATTTGATTAAATAGAACTTTTAGTTCTTGAAAGTGTTCTGGATTTTCCCATAAAAACTTTTCCGAATTTATATTTTTTTGTTCGAGATATTCTTCAAAAACCATCGTATGTGTCTGTTATACTTATAAAATAAATCGGAACAATATACTTATCAATGCAAGTCTCTAAAAGCCTCACTCCCGACCCCTCTCTCGAAGAAAAGGGAGCATTCGTCTGCTTTTTTCTCCCCTCTCCTCGGGAGAGGGGTCGGGGGTGAGGCTTTGCATTAATAAGTATATACTTCCGAAATAAATTGTGCAAGCTGAGATTCATTTTAATCTTGTAGCAAAAATAAAAGCTTTTTAAGCAGTTTTATGTACAATGTCAAAATAAAAAAGTCGTCAGCAATGCCAACGACTTTTTTGATAACCCTAACCCATAAAAAAATCTAATAAAATTTATGCTCTTTGAAGTTTTCAAGATATAAGTTGAGAGAAAAAGAGTAGCCAGAATAACCAGCTACTTTTTGATAACCCTAACCCATATATAATCCATGAAAAACTTAATTTATGCTATCTGAAAATCACCACGCTCCCTATGATAACTATGTGTTTGCATGAGAGAGAAAATGAGTCGTCAGCACAGCCAACGACTTTTTTGGTAACCCTAACCCATAAAAAATCTATGAAAAAACTTATTTAATCACGTGAAAAGTAACATTGATAAAAATGGTCGAAACGACCCGCCGAAAGGAAAAATGAAACATTAATATGGAATTAATGTATTGATTATGAGGAGATTAGATAATAGTATTTATTTCTAATGGTTTCATATCATATTCATATCTGGCGGGATAGTTTTCTGATATTTAGATATTTACAATATGCGTGCCAAATTAATTACTGAGCTTAAAATATTTCTAATTTTATTTTTAGAACTAATATTTACTCTTATCAAGAGCCATTTTTAGAGCAAGTCCAGATAAAACACTTGCCATAAACCATTTTTGAACTTTTACCCAAAACGGATTTTGCGAAAACCAGAATGACATTTGGGCAGCCGATAGAACAATTAAGAAATTAACCGTGAAACTTACGCACATTTGAATAATGCCTAACTGTAAACTTTGGAAAAAAATATTTCCGTATTCAAGCTTTATAAATTGAGGAAAGAATGAAAGATAAAATACGGCAATCTTTGGGTTAAGAACACTCGTAAGAAAACCCATAGAAAAAAGTTTTGCTGGTTTGTCTTGTTTCAAATCTTTTCTGGCTACAAAAATCCCCTGATTCTTTGGATTTATGGCTTGAAAAGCTAAGAAAAGTAAATAACAAACTCCCAAAGTCTTCAAAACAGAGTAGGCGTAGGGAATAGTGAAAAGTACAGCCGTCAGACCCACAGAAACCATAGTTACGTGAAAAGTAAAGCCTGTGATGATACCTGCCAATGAAATAAGACCCGCTTTACGTCCCTGAGTGATAGAGCGAGAAATGAGGTAAATCATATTTGGACCAGGCGTAATAACCAGCATCAATGCGGCAAATATGAAAATGAATAGTTCTTGATAAGGTATCATCAAATACTTTTTTTAACTTGAAATAATTTATCCGCCTGACTTAACGGCTTTGTAGTTCTGTGCTAAAAGCCAACTCAAGATCTTATCTCTGACATCGCCTTGTATTAGAATCTCCCCATCTTTTGCAGAACCACCGCAACCACAATGGTTTTTTAGTTTTTTAGATAATCCTTCTAAATCATTGTCATTTCCAACAAATCCAGTAACAAGAGTCACCTGTTTCCCCGCACGAGATTTTTTATCTAATTGAATTTTTAATTTCTGCTTATCAGGTGACAATGTATCTGCAACCTCCTCACTATCAAATGAGTACTCAAATTCTTGATTGGTTGAGTAAACTATCCCAACGGGTATTTTTTTATTTTTAGACATTACCGATTACATTTAATGACTGTTTTAAGATAGAAATTCTAATTTCACTCGTGTTCAATTGCATAGGCTCACCGTCATAGTGAACCAAAAAATCTTTATCTGATTTTAATGAAAATAGCTTTGCTGATTTCATTTCAATGTACCTTGAATTTGGCAAAGTGCCTCTAAATAATCTGACTCCAATAATGGGGGCCGCTCCAAATGGAAAAGGTTTCAAAACAACTCTTTCAATTAAACCATCATCAATTTTAGATTTTGGAGAAATCATTGCATTGTTCCCGTACTGGGTTGCATTGGCGAAGGTAATGGCAAAAGCCGTTTTATCTTCCTGATTATCAAATAGATATCTTTCTGATTTGAATGTCCTAAAAGACTTTAATGCCATTTTTGCATACGTTTTCAATCCTCTTGATGGCTGTTTAGAAAACTCATGAGCCACCTCAGCATCGAATCCAACCCCTGCCGTGCAAAAGAAAGGAATTTCGTTTAAAAAACACACGTCAATTTTTACAGTAGGTTGATTCACGGCAAATTGAATTGCTTTCTCTATCTTCAGGGGAATTTTTAAATGCCGTGCTAACCCATTCCCCGAACCGATAGGCACTATCCCTAAGGCAGTTTCTGACCCAATTAGCCCCTTCCCTACTTCATTGACAGTACCATCACCACCAATGGCAACCACTTTTTGAATGCCTTCACTAACTGCATTTTGAGCTATTTCAGTGGCATGACCTATATATTCCGTAAAAATCAACTTACAATCAGGCAATTTTGCAATTAAAGCCTTAATTTTATTTTTCTTTGCGGGTGTGGTAGTCCCCGACATCAAATTCATCACAAACCAAACCATTAGCTGAAAAAAATAAAGAGAAATATTAAGACCAAAATAAACGACAAATACATTAACCCGTCAATCAGGTAATAGTCTTTGTACTTTTCAAAATATTCTTTCAATTTCATCATATTATTATTAAAATGTTATTCAAATTTACGTAAAAAATAGCCATGAAAAAATTCCTCCTTTTATTAATATCCTTTTATTGTTTTGTGGTTAACGCTCAAACGAGTGCTGATAAAAAACAAATCCTTGATATTTTAGACCGTCAGACGAGGGCTTGGAATGATGGGAAAGTGATTGATTTTATGAATGGATATTGGGAATCAGACTCGCTGATGTATATCGGCAAGTCGGGAGTTACTTATGGATTTAATTCAACTTTGGAACGCTACAAGAAAAATTACCCCGATAAATCAACGATGGGAATATTGAAATTTGATATTATTAAAGTTGATTTTATTTCCAGAGATGCCTGTTTTATTGTGGGGAAATGGCACTTAACTCGCCTTGAAAAAGGGGATGTGGGAGGTCATTACACTTTGCTTTGGCGTAAGATGAAAGGGAAATGGGTAATTGTGAGTGATCATTCTTCTTAGAGAGTAAAAAAATAATTTTCAATAATCAATGTTCAATTTTAAATGTTCAAGTACGTTTCAGAGTATGAAATTCTGATTATCAATTACTTAAATATTTTAAATTGAACATTGAAAACTAAGTAGTTGTTCGTATTTTGATGCGTCCGACGCTTCGGTTCGATATTCGGAAAATAACTAACTGATAATCAGGAATTTACTCCAAATAAAAACGTCGTTTAAATTACATTGATTACTT
>JAYVIV010000226.1:0-9946 GCA_043769985.1 Arcicella sp. | reverse complement strand
ATGCAAGCACAAATTACCGAAATACAACAGCAAATTGCTGATTTTCAGATTGACAATAAAGAACAACTCGAAACTTTTCGTATTGCCTACGTTGGGCGTAAAGGCGTTATTGGTGACCTTTTTGATGGATTAAAAAACGTTCCACAAGAAGAACGTCGTGCCGTTGGACAAGAGTTGAATGCCTTGAAAGAATTAGCTCAAAACAAGTTCAATGAGTTCCAAACCCTGATGGAATCGTCGCAAGATAAATCTGTGGCAATTGAATTTGATTTGACGCTACCCAATATTCCAAACGAAAACGGAACGATTCATCCACTCACTTTGGTACGTGCCAGAATCATTGAAATCTTTGCAAAAATGGGTTTCAATGTTTCGGATGGTCCAGAAATTGAGTCAGATTTTTATAATTTTACGGCACTAAATTTTGCCGAAAATCACCCTGCCCGTGAAATGCAGGATACTTTTTTTATCGAAAAGAAAGGTGGAGAAGTTGCGGACGATATACTTTTGAGAACGCATACCTCAAACGTTCAAATTCGTTTGATGCAAAATCAAAAACCGCCTTTGCGTTCAATTATGCCAGGTCGGGTGTATCGGAATGAAGCAATTTCTGCCAGAGCTCATTGCCTTTTTCACCAAGTTGAAGGGCTTTATGTTGATAAAAATGTAGGCTTCAAAGATTTGAAAGATACACTTTACTACTTTGCGAAAGAAATGTTCGGACAAGACACAAAAGTGCGTTATCGTCCTTCGTATTTTCCATTTACTGAACCTTCGGCGGAGATTGATATAACATGTCTAATCTGTAAAGGAAAGGGCTGTAATGTTTGTAAATATTCGGGTTGGGTAGAGATTGCGGGTTCGGGTATGGTTGACCCTAATGTGTTGGAACAGTGCGGAATAGACTCGACAGCATACACAGGTTTTGCCTTTGGAATGGGTATAGAACGCATCACGATGCTGAAATATCAAATTAAAGATTTACGATTATTTACGGAAAATGATGTAAGGTTTTTACGTCAATTTGAGGGACTGTAACCTGAAATAGATTAGACCACAGATTGTACAGATGCTACGGATTTACACGGATTTTTTTAAATTTTATCCGTGTAAATCCTTTTCATCCGTACAATCCGTGGTCTAATTTTGGATAGCTAACTATTACCATTCAAAAGTCAAAACTTGTTCTACATCAGGATGCAAACTTAGTGAAACTGGGCATTTATGAGCCGTATTTTCTAACTTCTTAATTTGTTCATCACTTAGTACAACATTTGCCTTCATTTTTAAGTTAATTTCTAAACGAGCAACTCTTCTTGGAGGCGTTTGAGTCATGATTTTAGTTACCTCAACTTCGGAATCTCCCAATTCAATGCCGTCTCTTTGAGCAACAATTGCCATCGTTGTTAGGATACAAGTTCCCGTGGCTGTGGCGAGTAAATCAGTAGGAGAAAAGGCTTCACCTTTACCCATATTATCGGTGGGTGCATCCGTAATCAATTGATTTCCAGACTGTAAATGCGTTGAATTGGTTCGAAGGTCACCCGAATAAGTTGTTATTACTGTTGGCATGAGTTTAATTTAATTTTGTTAAATGATTTTTGATTTAATTTTTTACTTAAATTTAGGAAAAACGAATTAAAAATTGCCGTTAAATCAAATTTTAATCTCCAAAACGGAGTCATATACATCGTGAAAAAGCTACTGAATTTATTAATTATTGTCTTTTTTTCAATAATTTTAAGCAATACTGTTGAAGCTCAACGCCGAAGCAATACAACTAATAAAAGTAAAGTTATCAAAGAGAATGTAGATGAAGAGAATTTCAAATCTGTATTATCTTTTGGACTCACAACCAACACTAATTCTGGACTGTTGGGTGGAGTGGCAGTTCGTAAAGAAATTCTTATCAATAATGACGCTCTTCACCGTCAATTTCATTATTTTAACTTTGAAATTGTGAGTGTTAACCATTACCGTGAATCTACTTCAAATGTCGGCGGAAATGGAAGTGGCTATGTTTACGGTAAGCAGAATTATCTCTTTGCGATTCGTCCGCAGTATGGTCGTGAAATAAATCTCTTTCGTAAATCATCGGAGGGCGGTGTAAATGTTAATGGAATCATTGCGGGTGGACCAACCATAGGTTTATTGAAACCTTATTACGTACAGGTTTTCTACGGAAGAGGAACAGTCAGAGACGAGATTTTTGACCCCAAAAAACATACTCCCAACAACATAGCAGGTAGTGGAGGTTTCTTTGAAGGTTTGGGAGAGGCAACGGTTGTGCCAGGAGTAAATTTAAAAGCGGCTTTAAATTTTGAATTAGATGCTTTTCGTCAGTCGAATATTAGCTTAGAAATTGGATTTTTAGCGGAGGCATACACGCAGAAAGTGAACATTATGGCTTTATCAGAGAATAGAAATCTGTTTACTTCTGGATATGTAACGGTGTTTTTTGGAGGGAAAAAGTAGGGATTGGTTAATTGGGGATTAGGGATTGGTTAATCAAATTAGATACAGTGAAACAGTAATAAAATAAAAACGTCAAGAAAATGTAAACCAAATTCATTTTCTTGACGTTTTTATTTTAATGAGACTTAAATTTGTAGTGAAGAATAAAAATGCAGGAAAGGAGGAAAAATACTGGCAAATATTGTTACTTACCAATCCCCAGTTCCCTAATCCCTAATTACCTAAAATGAAATGATAGAATTACCAGTAATAACGCCAACTGCAATTAGACATAATAAAAAGCCCGATTGGCTTCGGGTGAAATTACCCATCGGACAAGAATACGCCCGTGTGAGGAACATTGTTCAAGAAAATAAGTTGCACACCATCTGTCAATCAGGCAATTGCCCAAACATGGGTGAATGTTGGGGGGCTGGAACGGCTACTTTTATGATTTTGGGAAACGTTTGTACACGCTCGTGTTCGTTTTGTGCGGTGGCAACGGGTCGCCCGAATGAGTATGATGAAGACGAACCTCGCCGTGTGGCGGAAGCAATTAAATTAATGGGCGTAAAACACGCCGTTTTGACTTCCGTAAACCGAGATGAATTAAAAGATAGAGGGGCAGAAATCTGGTATCAAACCGTTGTGCAAGTGAAAGAATTATCGCCTACTACAACCATTGAAACGTTGATTCCTGATACAAAAGGCAATTGGGATGCTCTTGTCAGAATGATTGAAGGTGGACAAGAAGTGGTGTCGCACAACATGGAAACCGTTGAGCGTTTATATAGAAGTGTACGTCCACAGGCACGTTATGCAAGAAGTTTAGAGCAAACAAAACGTACTAAAGAATTTGGGAAACGAACAAAATCAGGTATTATGCTTGGTTTGGGAGAAACCCAAGACGAAGTTTTCAAGGCGATGGATGATTTAGTGGAAAATGGTTTAGACGTTTTAACATTGGGGCAATATCTGCAACCAACCAAAATGCACCACGAAGTAATTGAGTGGATTCATCCAGATACTTTTGCGATGTATAAAGAAGAAGGTTTAAGACGTGGATTGAACTACGTGGAATCAGGGGCTTTGGTGAGGAGTAGTTATCATGCGGAGAAGCATATATAAGTCTAAAACGTCAACCTCTTGAATGTTTTAAAGCTTTCGGGAAGTTTTACAACAAAATTTTATTAATTTAGAAATCCCGTAAGATTAAAAACTTACGGGATTTTTATTTGTTATCCATTATAAATAAAACCTCGAAAAATGTTTTCTAAAAACCAACAATTAACGCAAAATACCTACAATTACATCATCGCTGGTGCAGGCATGGCGGGGCTATCCTTGGCTTTTTATCTAAATCAAAATCCGCACTTTAAAGATAAATCAATTCTTATCATTGATCGTGAAGAGAAAAATACGAATGACCATACCTGGTGTTTTTGGGAAAAAGAACGTTCTCCTTATGAAGAAATTATCACCCAAAAATGGAAGGGAGTTTGGTTTCACGGGACGGGTAATTTTTCGCAATTCCTTGATTTAGAAGACTATACCTATAAAATGATTCGTGGAATTGATTTTTATCATTACATTATTCCAATCTTGCAAAAAAATCCCAACATCAGTTTTCTACAGGCGGATGTTTTGGAAGTAACTGAAATTGTCAAAACCAATAAAGGTGAATTCCAAGCCTCTGAGTTTGTTTTTGATAGTTCGTATCGTTCAAAATACAATAATCCAAATTATCACAATATGTTGCAACATTTTAAAGGTTGGGTTATCGAAACTACCAAACCTGCCTTTAAAGTAAACGAACCCACACTTTTTGATTTTAGAACGGAACAGAGAAATGAACTTCGTTTTGTTTACGTCTTGCCACATTCTGAAACAAAAGCCTTGATTGAATTTACCATTTTTTCGGACAATCTCATTACCGATGCCGAGTATGAATTTTACTTAAAAAAGTATATTGAAGAAACTTTAAAAATTGGTGAATACCAGATAAAATCAGACGAATATCAAATCTCAGAAACAGAATTCGGGATAGTTCCGATGTCGGATGAACCGCATGAAATTTCGCCCGTGAAAAAAGTAATACGCATTGGCACTTCGGGTGGATACGTAAAGGCTTCAACGGGATACAGTTTTCAAAGAAGTCAGCGATTTTTGCAGAAATTAGTAAAATCGTTGGAAAACAATCAAACGCTTGACAATGGACTAAAACTAAACGTCTGGAAAGGCTTTTTAGATACTGTTTTATTGAATGTAATGTTAAAAAATAGAACGCCTCAAGATGAAATTTTTACTCGATTATTTAAGTATAATTCACCTGTAAAAGTCTTGAAATTTTTGGATGAAGACACCTCTTTTTTTGAAGATATTACCTTGATTAATACCGTTCCGAAACCACCCTTTATCAAAGCGGCATGGGAGGTGATTCTTAAAAAAATTGTTTGAGGAATTTATTTAAGTCTAAATTTGCTCGGAATAGCATCCATACGTGTTTATAAAAGAGATAGAGTAAATATGAAATAGTGAGTAATATAATAAAAATTTTATCTAAATATTTATAAAAAATAGATAAATTATCTATTAAATTGCCATTTAACAAGTCAAATTGTCATTTCAAAATATTCCTTTTAAATTTGTGAATTATTAGATTTTTCATATTTCATAAATTAAATATAATGGCATATCTTTTCACCTCTGAGTCGGTTTCGGAAGGACACCCAGACAAAGTTGCAGACCAAATTTCAGACGCATTGATTGATAATTTTATGGCGTTTGACCCCTCATCAAAAGTAGCTTGCGAAACCCTTGTAACCACAGGTTTAGTAGTTTTGGCTGGTGAAGTAAAAACACAAACCTATCTTGACGTACAGGCAATTGCTCGTGAAGTTATCCGTAAAATTGGCTATACGAAATCGGAATATATGTTTGAAGCCAATTCATGTGGTATTATTTCAGCCATTCACGACCAATCAGAAGATATTAACCAAGGTGTTGACCGTGTTACTGCCGATGATTTTGAATCAAAAGCAAACGCACAAGGAGCAGGTGACCAAGGAATGATGTTCGGTTATGCTACTCGTGAAACGGACAACTATATGCCTTTGGCGTTGGATTTAGCCCATGCGATTTTGAAAGAAATGTCAGAAATTCGCAATAATGAGCCTGAATTAATCGGGTATCTTCGCCCAGATGCAAAATCACAGGTAACCATTGAATATTCTGATGATAACGTTCCTCAACGTATTGACACCATCGTTGTTTCAACGCAACACGATGATTTTGATGCAGATGAGACTATGTTAGCAAAAATTAAGGCAGACATTATCAATATCGTAATTCCAAGAGTAAAAGCCAAGTCTAAGCCTGAATTGCAATCTCTTTTCACGGATGCGATTACTTACCACATCAACCCAACGGGAAAATTTGTAATTGGTGGACCACACGGAGATACAGGTTTGACGGGTCGTAAAATTATCGTAGATACTTACGGTGGAAAAGGTGCTCACGGTGGCGGTGCATTCTCGGGTAAAGATCCATCAAAAGTGGATAGAAGTGCAGCGTATGCAACCCGTCACGTGGCGAAAAATGCAGTAGCGGCGGGTCTTTGCGATGAGCTTTTAGTGCAAGTTTCTTATGCTATCGGCGTTGCAAAACCATGTGGATTATTCGTAAATACTTACGGAACTGCTAAGGTTAATATGACCGACGGTGAGATTGCTCGTAAATTAGAAGAAGTATTCGATATGCGTCCTTACGCCATCGAACAACGTTTGAAGTTACGTAACCCAATTTACTCAGAAACAGCGGCTTACGGACACATGGGACGTAAAAATGAAGTAGTAACCAAATCTTTCAAAGGTCCAGATGGAAAAATGAAGGAGATAGAAGTTGAGTTATTCACTTGGGAGAAATTGGATTTTGTGGATGAGGTGAAGGCTAAATTTGGTTTGTAATATTGGGGGCGACCGTCGCTCGGTTAGGATTTAGGGGATGGGATTTACTGCCTAACCCTCAAATCCTAAATAAAAAAGGGTTGCTCTCTCACGAAAGCAACCCTTTTTAGGTATGTTAGAGAAAACATTTTCTCCTAATTTAACTCTCCATCGCCATCGACATTAATACTTCACGGGTTGGATTGAGTTTTTCTTGAATTTTATCTTTAAATTTTTTAAGTTGAATTTTTAAAGCTTCAATGGCTATATCCATTGCTTCTTCAAATGAGGCAGCTTGTTCTTTTACAAACAAGGTTGCTCCTGGTAAACTGATTTTAATTTCCAACATCTTGGTTCTGACCTTCTTTTTGGTATCTCCTTGGTCAAATCTAAGGAAAACCTCACCACCCGTTATTCGGTCATAAAACATATCCAATTTATTTAATTTTGTTTGGATAAACTCCAACAGCTTCATATCAGCGTCGAAGTGTATTGAATGCACTTGTAATTTCATACGCACTCTTTGTTTAAAAGTTGATATATAAATAACAGAAAATTGCCCTTCGGAGCAGTTCTTCGTTTCTTTCACGATTTCTTATTTCTTGCTTGAATGTTCACAGTCAATCATTTCTCTCAGATTTACAAAAGCACAAATGCCCGTAAACAGGAAACATAAAACAAGGAATATTAAACGAATGTCAAAGAACTCTGCGAATTTATAGAAAACCCTGTTTGATCGGAACAAAATTTTCTAAGGTTTGGGCGTTTTCTTAATTAAACTTACCGATTAATTTTGTATTAACCAAATGTTAATTGCAGATTCTTTGAAAAATCAAAACGCTATTAGGTTGAATGTGTGACAATAGGTGAAAGAACTTGGAATAGTACAATTTAGGGATTTTTCTATGATTTAAACCCTCCAATTGCAACCTAATCAAGCGTTTGAGTAAATATAAACCGCAGATATAGATTTAATTTTAATAATACTCCCAAACATCTATTCTAAAACCATAAATTTTCCCGAAATTTGCACCTTAATTTTTGTCGCCGTTGTTGTCTGTGTCTTCACAGACGACCGAAAAGTCATCTGTGTCTTCACAGACGACCGAAAATAAGTCATCTGTAAAGACACAGACAACAACGGTGGACACTCAGTCACCCCAACAGCAATGTCCGAAAAAATAATCATCCTTGATTTTGGCTCACAGGTCACACAACTAATCGCCCGACGTATTCGTGAGCTCAATATATACTGCGAAATCCATCCTTTTAATAAAATTCCTGTTATTGATGAATCTGTAAAGGGAATTATCCTTTCGGGAAGTCCCTGTTCGGTGCGTGATGAAGACTCCCCACGAGTTGATTTAAGCCTTTTTAGAGGTAAATTGCCTGTTTTAGGAATTTGCTATGGGGCTCAATTAATGGCATTTTTAGGCGGAGGAGAAGTCTATAATTCTGGACATCGAGAATATGGCAGAGCAAAGTTGGCAGTTGGCAGTATTCAGTCGCCCATTTTCAAAGATGTATCATTAGGAACGCAAGTTTGGATGTCGCATGGCGATACGATTATGTCACTGCCCGCTAATTTTAAAGTAATTGGTTCAACGGATGATGTAAAATATGCCGCATTTCACATTGAAGGCGAACAATCTTATGGAATACAATTTCATCCAGAAGTTACGCACTCATTGGAAGGCAAAACGATGTTGAAAAACTTTGTCATTGATATCTGTAAATGCTCACAAGATTGGACGGCCGATTCTTTTGTGGATTCAACAGTTGCAGCTTTGAAGGCACAATTAGGTGATGATAAAGTGGTGCTTGGACTTTCGGGAGGCGTTGATAGTTCGGTAGCAGCCATGTTGATTCATAAAGCCATTGGTAAGAATCTTTACTGCATTTTTGTGGATAATGGTTTATTGAGAAAGAACGAATTTGAGGACGTTTTAGCATCCTATAAAGACTTAGGATTAAACGTGAAAGGCGTTAATTCAAAGGATATATTCTACAAGGCTTTGGAAGGTTTAACTGACCCAGAAGCTAAACGAAAAGCCATTGGAAAATCATTCATTGATGTTTTTGACCATGAATCTCATTTGATTGAAAACGTGAAATGGTTGGGGCAAGGCACCATTTATCCCGATATTATTGAATCAGTATCCGTAAGCGGAGGACCTTCGCAAACCATTAAATCACATCATAACGTGGGTGGTTTACCCGATTATATGAAATTGCAAGTGGTTGAGCCTTTGAAAACTTTATTTAAAGATGAAGTTCGTTTGGTGGGTAAAACGCTCGAAATTCCACAATTCATTTTAGGTCGCCATCCTTTTCCAGGTCCAGGTCTGGGCATTAGAATTTTAGGAGATATAACGGCTGAAAAAGTCCAAATTCTTCAAGAAGTTGATCATATTTTTATTAATGGATTAAAAACCAGAGGATTATACGACCAAGTTTGGCAAGCAGGAGCCATGCTTTTACCGATTCAATCCGTGGGTGTAATGGGCGATGAACGTACTTACGAGCGTGTAGTTGCTTTGCGTGCAGTTTCATCGGTGGATGGCATGACGGCAGATTGGTGTCATTTACCGTATGATTTTTTAGCAGATATTTCTAATGAAATTATTAATAAAGTGAAAGGAGTAAATCGGGTTGTGTATGATATTTCATCAAAACCACCTGCTACGATTGAGTGGGAATAGGAAAATGAAAGGCTGATTTTTAATAATCAGCCTTTTTTGTTAAATTGCTTTCATAAATAAATAGTGAATAAATTGTCTTATGAAAACGACACTTAATTTTAATACCAGCATTCAGCTAACACTAAATCAATTGGTTGATTTAGCAATACAACTTCCTAAAAAAGAGCGTTTTAAATTAGCTTCAATTTTAGTAGAAGAAGAAGAATATATTAGTAAAAATGAATTAGTCTCGAAGATTAAAGAAGGTTTACAGGATGCTAAACTTCATAAAGAAGGAAAAATAAAACTGAGAACTCTTTCAGAATTTTTAGAAAATGTATAGTGTTAGACCTGCCCGAAGTTTTGAAAGAGATGCGAAGAAACTGCTAAAAAAATATGCTTCTTTACGAAATGAATTAATAGAATTAGGAGATGAATTGGCTGAAAATCCTACACTTGGAATTCCTTTGGGAAAAGATTGCTATAAAATTAAGATTGGGATAAAAAGTAAAGGCAAAGGTTCAAGTGGTGGTGCGAGAGTTATTACTTATGTGATTAATGAAAATGAAGAAGTGATTTTATTGACTATTTATGATAAAAAAGAAAAGTCAAATTTATCTTCAAACGAATTGGAAGAACTTTTAGTAGATTTTGAATAATTCTCCCAAAGCCCGACCTCAAAATCGGGCTTTTTTGTTGCTTTCAACACTTTCTTAACCCTCTCTTCGTTAATATCCCATCAAAGATTATTATCTTGCAAACTTTATTTATATCAACTCTTATCAAACGAATGAAATTCAGATTCTTAACCCTTTCGGCACTTTTTTTATGCCTAAATACTTTCGCTCAGAAGGTTTCTCAAAATGC
>JAYVIV010000225.1:0-7674 GCA_043769985.1 Arcicella sp. | reverse complement strand
CTCATATGGCGAACTGCTACGCAACCCTGCCCTGATACATTTTGAACCACCAAAATTATTCCAAATAATAAGGCGGTTAGTTGTAAAGTTTTAAGCATAATTTATAAATTTTGATTAACAGAAGATGGCAATGTACTGGTTTTCATGATTTTTTCCAGAAATCAGGAAAAATGGTTAAATTGCATTACAAAGAAAATAACTATAATAACAATTTCCAAATTTTTGGAAAATAAATATAAAATTCCTGATTAATGGAGAGCAAGTTTAGTGCCAATCTTAGAAGTCTGAGAAAAAAGAATAAATTAACATTAGAAGTATTGGGTAAGACTTTGAGTGTAAGTAAAAGTGCTTTATCCGATTATGAGAATGGGCATACCCTTCCGTCTTTGGATGTTTGCGAAGCGATTTGTCAGTATTTTGGAACAAACTTAGCCGATATGCAAAATTCCGACTTTTTGGAAATGAGTATTGAGGAAATAAAAGAAAATTCGATAAATAGAAACTATGAGAGAAAATCGGAAGACAAAAATGATTTTAGCGATCCCATAAAACAATTAGAATTTCAGAATAAATTATTGCATCAGCAAGTTCAAGGCTTAGAAATTCAGTTGCAATTGGTGAAGCAACTAACGGAAAGTAAAATTTCCGAGATTAAATCTTTGCAGATTCAGATTAGACTATTGGAGGAGAAATTAGGGTAAAATATTAGTTCACAGAGTCGAGGATTCATTCAAACTTTGCCCCTTTCTATTCTCTTCGCTTGTTTTCCTAATGTCTTCTACGAATTTTTGTGTATTTTCCAAAGGCTCTTCCAAACCTGAAAGTTTTTTTACTAAGTTCAATAAATAGGTTTGTGTTTGTTGGATGACATCGAGTGTTACTTGATTTTGGGCAATTTGCTTTTGATTCCGAACAATATTCATTTGATTGTTCACAATGATTTCTTGATTACGGATGATAGTCGATTGGTTTTGAATAACCATCTCATGATTGTCAGCATTTTTTTGCTGATTCTGAATCATAATGTCATAATTATCAACAATTCTTCCTTGAATTCCTTTCAAAAAATCCTGTTCATCTACTAATTTTTGCAATACTTCGTCAAAATTTTTCATCACCTAAATTTATAAACTGTTTTATACTTAAATTTGTCAAAGACACTTACCAGAAAGTAAAATAACGTAAAAAGTTTATGCAATCCAATATTAATCCACAAACAAGAATTCCTTGGATCTATTTAGTTTTTCTTTCGATTGTTTTTTCTGGATGGTTTTGGTATATGTTTCAAAATGACAGTTTTGAAATTTACACTCGCCAATGGGCAACCGTAATAACCATGATTTTTGGCTCTTTTATCGCAGGAGCAAGTCCTGAAGGTAGTGCAGCCGTTGCTTATCCAATCTTCACGTTGATTCTCAAAATTGACCCTCCCGTTGCACGTAATTTTGCTTTCGCCATTCAAAGTATAGGGATGACTTCTGCCAGTCTATTAATTATTGGGATGCGTTTGAAAGTTGATTGGAATTATATCATTTTCGTCACAATTGGAGGCGTATTTGGCTTATTTTTAGGCACTTACTATGTTGTTCCATATATCTCACCAGTGCAAGCAAAATTATTTTTTGTATCACTATATCTCAGTTTTGGAATTGCTTTATGGATGCAAAATCGTCGTCAACAGAGAGAAGTTTTTGATAAGATAGAAAATTTCAAGAATTCTGATCAAGGAAGATTAATCGCTTTCGGATTGGTCGGAGGAATAATTTCGTCCATTTTTGGAACGGGAATTAATATTTTCACTTTCTGTTTAATGACTATTTATTACCGAGTAAGTGAAAAAGTTGCAACACCTTCATCAGTAATTATTATGACGATAGAGACCATTTTAGGGCTTTTCATTCACACGCAACTCACAAAAGATTTTCAACCAGAAGCCTTTGAAATTTGGTTGGCTTGTGTTCCATTTGTGGCTGTATTCGCTCCTTTGGGGGCTTTTGTGATTAGTAAAATGCCGAGAAAAGGAATCGCAACTTTGCTTTATTGGATATTAATTATTCAATTTTTCGGAGCAATGATTGTGATAAAACCTTCGTTATTTCAGTTCACGCTTTGTATGTTAGTTTTAGCCTTAGGAATAGGTTTGTTTAGTTATTTGGCGAGAGTTCGGAAGACTTAGCGGCAAACCCGTCATTGATTAAATTACAAATACCACCAAGATTGCAAATCCTCCCAATTTAGATTTAAATAAAGATTTACTTGTAATAAATTTAGGTTTCGTATTTCTAATTTCTTATTTCTAATCAAAGTCTGGTAACAATATCCCACTTCTACTCTCGCTTTACCCAAATTGTATCCTCCTGCCAAATGGAGCCAACCTTCCGAAGAATTAATCATTTCAAAAACCCCATTCTTAGAACTAACTGGTCCATTATCAGCACCCTTCAAGTACCAAAATATTTCATTTGATGCTGATAAATAAAAGCCCTTTTTTGTTTCTTTTGGATTATACAATGGAAGTGTAAGGTAAGTCTGATATCTCAAAATTGAGGCATCATCCAAAACATTAGTTTTCATATTCAAAGGCAATCTATATTCGTAACGCAAACGATGATTTAAAACAAATTTGCTTAGATTATGCAGATATCCAACCTGTCCTAAATAACGGTTCTCATTTTCTTTTAATCCAAAAATATTATGAATTCCATAACCATAGCCTAAGCCCGCTGTGAGATGCTTATTAAATTTTTGAATCAACATCAATTGTGCCACAAAATGCAATTGTCCAGATGGAAACTCCTGATTACCAACCTTTTCTGGTAGTGATAATATTGAAGAAACATTCAGATTATAACCAAAACCTTTATGGATATTCCCTAATTGATAATAGTTAGGGGTAAATCCTTCAAGATTTAGGTTTTGAGCATTGAGTTGGAATGAAGTAACAACTGTGAGTAGCAAAAAAACTCTTTTCATACTTAGGAATTAAAAAAAGGTAAATAAAAAAAGGCAGTCAATTGCTTGACTACCTTTTCATTTTGCAAAAAATATGCCGATATAAATTAATTCCTAAATTTTTGAGATTTTAAAAACTTAGAAGCTGTTTAGGTTAATTTTTTGTATGTGAAAATGATAAGTTTTTGAGCGAAAATTGTTCTTAAAATTTAATCATAACAGCGTTACGTTTCAATTTTAAGAACGATTTGTAGCTAAAAAATTGCATTTTTTAACTCAAATAAATTAACCTAAACAGCTTCTTATACCCAATCAATCCCTTTTTTCAATAAATTTAAAGTCTTTTCTTCCTCTGAGCCAACCTCTGCTTTGTAATCATAAACCCAATTGGCAACTGGAGGCATTGACATCAAAATGGACTCGGTTCTCCCGTTGGTTTCAAGTCCGAATTTTGTTCCTCGATCATGCACCAAATTGAACTCCACATATCTGCCACGTCTAAGCAATTGAAATTTTTTTTCATTTTCAGAATAAGGCAAATCCTTATTTCTCTTCATAAAATGGGTATAAATTGGAGCGAAAGATTCCCCAATCTCTTTCACAAAATCAAATAATTGTTCCTTATTACGAGTTTCATCCGTTTTTTGATAATCAAAAAATATTCCTCCAATGCCACGAGTTTCATTACGATGTGTATTGAAAAAATAATCATCTGCCCAAATCTTAAATTTAGGGTAATACGTAGCATTGTGCTTATCACAAGCATTTTTTAAGGTTTTATGAAACCATACTGCATCCTCTTCAACCACATAATGAGGCGTTAAATCAATACCCCCTCCAAACCAAAAACTTCCATTTGACATCTCGAAATATCGCACATTCATGTGTATGATAGGCACGAGTGGGCTTTGCGGGTGTAAGACAATAGATACACCAGTTGCAAAGAAATCAACTTTTTCGGTAAGCCCCATGGAGGCTAACATCTTTTCGTGTAAATCTCCCCAAACTGCCGAGAACATTACTCCGCCTTTTTCGATAATTTTGCCATTTTGAATTACACGGCTTCTTCCTCCACCTCCGCCTTCACGTTGCCAGTTATCTTCATGAAATTTACCAGATCCATCAGCTTTTTCTAAGGCTTTACAAATGCTGTCTTGTAGCTCTTGAAAGTAGGTAGATATTTGTTCTTTGGTCATATTGTGCTTTTATTTTGTAACGACAAGTAAAAAATGTAGTGCTTAAGGAAAAAATTAAATCTCACTTAATTATCGAACGGTCGAGTCTGGTTTAGCATCCGCTGGTCTGCTTGGAGGTAGAACAATCGAATCGGGGCGAACATAAGTGCTGTCATAATACAATGTATCAGTCCGTGGAGTATAAACTGGCGTGCAATTAAATTCCTTGGTAATTCGCTTTGCATCAAGTTTTTCAAACGGCACAGGATGATAAGCCTCTAAATCTGGATCTTTAACGATTTTGGACATATACCGTCCAAACAGTGGCAAAGCAGATTTTGCTCCTTCACCATATTGTCCACTTCGGAAGTGAATGGAACGGTCGTCGCCTCCAACCCATGTTCCAGTCACTAAATTACTGGTTAAACCCATATACCAACCATCAGAATGATTGGAAGTTGTTCCAGTTTTACCCGCAAATCTTGATTTATAGCGGTCTTTTCCATCAAATAAATCTTTGAATGACCACAAATTCTGTGAAGTTCCCCCTTGTTCTTCCAAACCTCCTTCCAACATATAACGCATCAATTGAGCGGATTCTTTTTTGATGGCTGTGCGTCTGTGTGGTTCAAAAGTATGAATTATATTGCCATTTCTATCCTGAATTTCAACCACTAACATCGGTTCTGTAAAAACGCCTTCATTCAGAAAACAACCATACGCTCCCACCATTTCTAATAATGTCACATCGTTTGAACCTAAACCGATGGATGCAACGGCAGAAATTGGACTTTTAATTCCCATTTGTTTGGCATACCAAGCAACGGTATCAGGTCCAACTTCATCAGTTAATCTGGCAGCACAGGAATTAATTGAACGTGCCATGGCTTTACGTAACGACATAGTTGAGTAACTAAATCGTCCATCAGCATTTTGTGGTCGCCACACTTTTTTCTCACCATTTTCTTCGTACTCTTTCTCGAAAGGTGCGTCTTTTATTTGCGAACATGGCGACATATCTTTGGGTCCATCAATGGCGGCTGTATAAACAAAAGGTTTGAATGTTGAACCTGGTTGTCGGCGACCTTGACTCACGTGATCATACTTAAAATACTGAAAATCAAGCCCTCCAACCCACGCTTTGATATGCCCTGTGAATGGGTCCATCGACATCATACCTGCTTGTAAGAAACGTTTGTAATATACAATAGAGTCATAAGCACTCATAGTCATTTGCTCTTCACCTGCTCCATTGCGTGAATAAACCCACATTTTCCGCTTTACATTTTTCATGTAATACCAGATGGAATCTGCATTATTTTGATATTTTTTAGCTAAAACTTTATAATACTCAGTCCGTTTAGCCACAGTATCCACAAACCCTGGAATTTCATTGCCTTTTTCATCTGCCCAAGGGTTTTTGCCCGACCATTGACCGTCAAAACTTTTCTGCAAAGCCCTCATTCCCTCTTGAACAGAGGTTTCTGCATAGGCTTGCATTCGAGAATCAATGGTTGTTTTAATCCTTAATCCGTCACGGTATAAATCTAAATCAACATCACTTGTATCAGCCCATTTTTCTAAGGCTCTTGCAATAGCAGTTTTTGCATAATTACTCGTGCCATCGTAAGGCGTTTCTTCATTAATTTTCAATTCAATCGGTAATTCGATGAGAGAGTCATATTCTTTTTTAGACAAATAATTATACTTCACCATCCTTGACAAAACGGTGTTTCGGCGAGCCAAGGACTTGTCATAATTTCTTCGGGGATTGTAAGTATTCGTTGCTTTTTGCATACCCACCAAAACTGCCGCTTCTTGAACATTCAAACTGTCAGGAGAAGTGTTAAAATAGGTTTTCGCCGCCACTTTTATTCCGTAGGAATTACTACCAAAGTCAACGGTATTCAAGTACCACAAAATAATCTCTTCTTTGGTATAATATCGTTCCAGTTTAACCGCAGTCAGCCATTCCTTTGTCTTAATAACCAGCGTTTTAAGTCCTGGGACGTAAGCGAGTAAACCTTTTTTGGTTACCCCCTCTTTCTTGCGAGTTTTGAATAAGTTTTTGGCTAATTGTTGTGTAATTGTGCTTCCTCCTCCACGCTCACTTGCACCCGTCATCACACCAAAAGCCACGCCAAACAACGCCCTAAAGTCAATACCCGAATGTTGATAAAAACGTGAATCTTCGGTGGCGACTAAGGCGTGAACCAAATTAGGAGAAAGTTCATTGTAATTCTTAATTGGCGTGCGATTTTCCAAGAAATATTTTCCCATTAAAACGCCGTCCGCTGAATAAATTTCTGAAGATTGAGATAATTTTGGATTTTGAAGTTCACTAACCGATGGCATTTCACCAGTGAGATACAGAAAGTTGGTTTGAATACAGAAAATGTAGAAAAAACTTGCAAAAACCGTCCAACCAAAGATTTTCCAATAATTTTTGATTCGGTTATAATAAAAAGAGTTCGTATCAACTCTTTGCACAACAACTTCTTTTACTTTGCCTTTAGCGTCCCAATAGGAATCTTTTACAACGTCAAGTTTTTTATAAAGAGTCGCTACTTTCTCCTCTCCAAAGATTTTAACCAACAATATATCCGATTGATACCACATCCAGTGTAAAGCATTTGAAAGGTTCTTGTTGAGGTTAATCCAAAGATTTTGAATGAGTTGCTTAATTTTGTCCATCTTATGCTTATTTGTGTATCTTAAATAATGGACAATTTACGATAAAAGTTTCATGAGTTAAAGAAGTTATAAAGTTAAAAAAGTTATAAGGTTGAAGAGTTCTGAAGTGAGAGAGTTGTTAGGACTCTCATTTTCATAACTATTTAACCTTGCAACTCTTCAACTTCTTGAACTTTTCAACTTACTTCTTAACAAAACTTAAGGAAGCCGAATTCATGCAAAATCGTTTCCCTGTTGGTTTTGGACCATCATCAAAAACGTGTCCCAAATGAGCTCCACAACGGTTACACATCACTTCGTCACGAGACATTCCGTGTGAATTGTCGGATGCTACTAACACATTTTCCTTTTTAATAGGAGCATAAAATGAAGGCCAGCCTGTTCCAGAATCGAATTTAGTTTCTGAGCTAAACAATTCCTGCTGACAACATACACAGTTATATTTTCCTTTTTCGTGGTTATCCCAAGTATCACCAGAATAAGCCCTCTCTGTTCCTTTTTTTCGGGTAACCGTGTATTGTTCGGGTGTTAATTGCTTTCTCCACTCCATTTCGGTTTTTGTTACTTCAAACTTTTTGGGTTTGTCTTGTTGGGTGTAACTACTGCAAGCGAAGATGACAAGACCCGTAATTAAAATTACTCCTAAATTTTTCATGTTGACATTTGTTATTTTGTGATTTAAAATTGAAAATTCTTCCAAAATCGGAAAAATTTCTCTAAAACTCGTCCTTATTACTATATACGAAATAAAGCGTGAAAAAGTTTTTACAAATTTATCTATCTGATAATCAGTAGTTGGCAAGCAAAATGACCATTCTACCAAAAAATATTTTCCTTTTAGATTTGTATGGAA
>JAYVIV010000224.1:0-17423 GCA_043769985.1 Arcicella sp. | reverse complement strand
CATCCTGACAACCTGACTAATAATAATATAATTAAATAATATTAATAATACATTCAAGATTAATGCTTAAAGAATCAATCACAATCGCTTAAAATCAACTAAATCTTAATCACGACTGTAACGAAATCAATATACTAACATTACGTTTAGACCAAAGCCTAAACCACAAAGCGAAACGCCTTGCAAAGTTCAATACCTTGTGGGTGTCTTATATTTTTGAAATTTTATCCTTTAAAAGGAAGGATTTTAATTCCTCCCCAAATATCCAACATTCCTGTTGAAATCCCTATGCACTTTTGGGATATTTATAGGCGGTATTCCCAAACAATTCCTTCCTGGCACGAGTAATACCCGTGTATAGAAAACGAAGATTATTGGGAGGAAACCATGTGTTCAAAATCACAGTATCCCACTCACTTCCTTGGGCTTTATAACCGTTGATGGCGTGTCCATAACTAAGTTGTAAGGCACTCAGAAATTCATCATCTCTAATGTCTTTACTATTTCTAAAAGTAGGGTTACTCCGCATAGCATAGGCAAAAAGTCCCTTTCTCTGTTCCTTTTCTATCTTATTTACAAGGGAATTTAATAAGACCTTTGTAACAATCGTAAAGGGCTGATTCTTTTCGTCAGTAAACATAATTTCAATATCCATAAAGTCTAAATCAGCCACTTTGTTGATGTTGCTATTAATTCTTTTTACTACCCCAATCTCACCACTTGCCACGTATCGTTGTCCCATATAGTTTTGGTTTAACATCACCGTATCACCCACTGATAATGTCCCTGTAAGTCCTAAGTTTTTACGAATCAAGGCGTTACATTTATCAGCATAGGCATTTGAGCATCCTATAATTACCACTTTATCTTGTTTTCCTAACTCAAAACGGTTTAGGTAAAGTTTTACGGCTTCGTCTTCACCTTTAAAATAATTACCGATATAATTTGGCATAACGGCACGATTTCCATAAATATTTTGTCTGATTTCATTAGCAGTTTGATAGATAGCAGAGCCTTCAACCTGACGCATTACTTGGCTTAATGCTACTTCTTTTCCACGTATGGCAAAGGTCTTTTCTAAGTATTGAACATTCAAGGCGGGTGATTTTTCGTAACTCGCATAGCCAACAGGAGCTAACTGGCAATCGTCGCCCACAAAGATAATTTTGTTACGTGGATTACCCTGTTTGATAAAATGTATCAAATCAGTCAATAATGGCTTTTGACTTACAAAGTCCTCATTATCAGTAAGTTTATTACTCAACATTGAGCTTTCATCAATAATAAATACTTGATTTTGTGTAGTGTCATTCATTCTACGAATAAGATTTACTACGGCATTTTCTGTATCAGTCGAGGGTTTATAAATACAACTGTGAACGGTTTTGGCTGTCGTTTGGGTTTTGTTACTAATTGCCTTAGCAGAACGCCCCATTGGAGCTAACAATTGCATACTTTTTTCTTGCGAACCCAAGAAATCAACTACGGCTTTCATAATGGAAGTCTTGCCTGTTCCTGCCGCTCCTTTCAAAACAAGAAAATCATCTTGATTCGACAAAAACTGTTCGATTGCATTCAAAACAGTAACTTGTTGAGCATTTGCTGAAAAAGAAAGAAAAGAAAGCATCGTAGTGTTTGTCATAAGTTTTGTTTTTTGATTTCGATACAAAACTATCTTTACTTCACGCAAGTTTTTTGCGTAAATTTGCGATTGCTTAATTATTCTCAAATTCTTAAAATTCAATATAGTATGCCAGTCGATTTGAAAAAATTTCAACGAATATTTCTAATTCATCAAAAATTGCGTACAAAGTTTCACTACGATTGGGAGGCTTTGGCAAATGCTTGCGAGAACAAATTAGATGTAAAGGTGAGTCAGCGAACCATTGAATATGATATTTCAGCTTTAAAAAATACCTTCTTTGCACCCGTTAAAAAGCGTAAAGGAAAATACTTTTATGATGACATTCCATATTCGATTTTTGAGGTTTTCGATAATTCGGAATATGGTTCTTTGAATGAATTGTTGGCTCTATTACGCCAACAGAAAGCAAAAGATTGGGAAGTATTAGATGAAATTTTAATGAGATTGGAGCAAAGAATAGGTGTATTGGGTGGAGAAGAAAGCCAAATCATTGAGTTTGAACAGCAATCATTAAAAGGGCTTCAACACCTTGAAAAACTTTATAAAAACATTAAGGAAAATCGTACCTTGAAAATCATATATGAGCCTTATCAAGCCTCTATTCAAGAACGAATTATTAAACCTGTACTTTTGAAGCAGTACAATAATCGTTGGTTTTTATTTGGATGGGAGAGGGGAAAGGAGAAAATTCAAAACTTGCCTTTAGATAGAATTGTGAAGTTTAGTTTTTGGCATGAAGAAGTGTTACCAACTGGAGATTTCAATCCTAAAACCTACTTTAAAGACATCATTGGTGTAACAGTCACTGATAATGAACTTGAAAATATTGTTTTTAGCGTAAAAAAGAATAGAGCTTACTACATTGAGACAAAACTGATACATTCTTCTCAACAAAAAATATTTGAAGACGATTCTTCTATAACTTTTAGTATATCTGTAAAGCCCAATAATGAAATGTGGGGCAAGTTCATGGAACTGTCAGAAGATTTAGAAATCATTGAGCCACAGAATATTAAAAGTGAAATGAATAGGAGAACAAAGAGATAAAGTATTCAGTCTAAATCGTACACCTTCCTAAAATTTTACGCATGTGCTTGGAGATTGTAAATTCAGCTTATCCGTTTGTGCATTATATTGCATAAAAGGATTAAATAGATTAAAAATTAAACTAATATCGGTCAAAAGTGCATTTTACTGCACTTTTGATATTTCTAATTTTCCTTAGTTATTTTCTTAGATTCTTATAAATTGTTCAACCTACTCTTCAATTCTTTCACACGTTCTATCAGTTCTGAAAATGATAGCTTTTCTCCATAAATCATATACTGTTGCATCACCATATAATCCTTCTCCTATTTGTCAATGATTCCTGCGGGTGGGATTGGATTGATTTTCTGAGGACTATGATTGTCATAATCAACGCCTCTGATAGATGTATATAATTTTCGATGGGCAACGATGTCTTGATAGAGTTTTGCATCTGTTAAGGCTTTTGGGGCAAACTTCGTATCCATCAATTTTTCGAGGTCGTATAAATGCCTGGTTAGTCTATCGGTTCTTATTTTATCAAGAGGCTTCTGGAACTCTTCGTGGAGAAGAAAAATCTTTTCTAAAAATGTCCTCTCTGGATTTACGGTTGGAATATTAATCAATGAATCTGCAAAAACTGCATCTGGATTATGCTCTCCTACGTATGAATTAAATGACCGAACTGAAAACGGTTCTCTCAGCGACCTGCTCCCTACTTCAACGATTACTTTTGGTCTGATGTAACCAAGTGCATCAAACACGCTGGGATAATAAATTTCAATAATCCGAGGGTCTTGGTCGCTTTCGGTAGTTTCAGCAATGATTATTTCAACATCAGTTAGTCCTGCATCCTCAAATTTAGCTTTTAGAGCTGGGTAAAACTCCTCCGTGATATATTTGAATGATGCTTTGCGAAGTTTCTTGATTTGTTGATTGCTCAACTCACCCTCAAGACTGTGCGTCCCAACCCCAAGAATTTACGGTCTAATGCTAATAAATCAATGTCTTCTGAAAAGCGTTCAATCAAACCCCATGCTTTGCTCAGAGAAGTACCACCTTTGAAAACTAAACTATCGGCACAATCCATTTCAAAAATTAACCGCAGCGTTTGCACAACCCACCAATCTTTTTCGATTGCATCGGTAGGAAGTTTAGTTTCTTTATTGATTGCTGAAAGTATGTTTCTCTTACTATTCTCTGGTAGCGTTGCCCACAATTGTAGTTCTTTACTCATTGATTGGTTGTTTTAAAATGGGTTGCATGATTGCTCTTATCCACGATGGAGCGAGGCGTATGTCGTGTGCCAATCTGGTAGGTTTTTCTTTTTTTAGCAATTCTTGTATTTTTATAATTTCATCCTCCCTTACATTTTCTTTCCCGATAGTCCGCAATGCCTGAATCACCAATCCGCTAATTTCACCAACTGTTGCCACATTTTTGGGCGAAACTCGCTTAAATACTATACTTCTATTGTCAATATTTACTTTACGAGCTGAACCATCAGTTAAGTAAATAATATTCATGGGTATTTGTGTAGAAAGCCCCAATCGGTTGAGTGCATACACACCCGTAGGAACTATCCTCGCTCCATCACGTTTTGCAATTGCCTCGGCAATCGCTTCTATATTTGGGGGTACTTTGCCAATGTAAGGGTCAATTTCTGGACGAACATACATCCCCGCAGCTACTCTTTCTAAGGCTTGATTTTTAACCAATCTTTCCAATGCTTTTCTTATGGCATCAGGCGAACCGATATTGATAAAATTTTCAGTAAAAAAAAGCGTACCCTTCTTAGCTTTTTTTATTTTGTTAAGTATCTGATTTTCAATATTTAAAATCATATTTTTAATAATTTTCGTCACAAATTTAATAAATATATATGACAAAAAAGTGTATTATTTGATATGAAAATTTGTAACATATTTAGTGAAAATTTGTTACAAAATGAGGAAACTAAAACAGGTTACAGAATTTCGTTCTGTAACCTGTTTTATAAAATATCTAATCAAAATTACGTAAACTGCTTTCATAATTATCCTAATTCATTAAAGAGTACCTATTATTTGCTATAAAGGTATTTCATGTTCTTCAAGAATGTCTGATAAACCTTTATACCTATCTTTGGGAATCTCTTTGGCAAGTTCCAAAATGCTCTTTTTTGGTTTTAGAATCGCCTTTTTGGGCTTTGGCTTGTTAAGAGCTACTTCAAAACAGACAACTCTTTTTACTGTCTTCATCTTGCCATTTTCAAAGACTGCCAATAGCTCAACTCTATTAAAGTCATTAGTAAAATATACAGAGAAATGCACAGCATCCGTCAGAGGAATCATTTCCCAAGTATCTTTTTCAATGTCTTTCGATTCGTCTGAACGCCAGTTAAACTCAAATATTTTATCATCATTCACTCGGAATTCTAAGAGTAATTGACCAAATGATTTTGTTTGAAAATCTTCACTTTCTATCACTTCTAACTCTTTTTTTGTGAGGGGTAGAAATCTTTTTGGTATGTGGATGGTGTCGTATAGTCCCATAATTGTTATCGTTTTAAGTCTTTGGATTTCTATTGTTTGATACAGATTTCAACAAGTAAATAAATCAATAAAATAATTAGCTATAAAAATAGGTCACAGTATGAATATGACCTGTTTTTATAGCTAATTATTTAGTAAAAATTATTCAAAAATTACATCTGAAGGAACTAAAACTGTTAAATCAACGGGAGGGAATACAAACTGATTAAAAATTGTATTTTCTGTTTTAGTGTGCAAAACTCCTCTTAAAGTTCCTACCACTAACATTGCCAGATGAATACCAAAGTCACGGGGTAAAATTACTGTATCCGATTCTACTTGCTTTACTTTTTCCCAGTCTTCTGGTGAAATCAAAAATTGACAAGATACATCAATAATAATGAAAGGATTAGGATTGTCAAGATGATGATAACGAGCTGATTTTCGCACATAAACTCTACTTTCTTGCTTATCTATTCCAAAAGAAAGCTCATGCTGAATTTGTGAAGGCTCTGCTACTTTAAATGCCTCTGGTATCATAGCAAACTGTTCTGTACTAATCTGAATAATACTAAAGCCTATGGTTTTATTTGTATTTTCCATTATGCTGCCATTGCGTATTGGGTATTACCTTCCGCATTTGTGGTTGATTGACTACTTATCAGAGTATTTGATGATATTTGAAACGTATTCTTACTACTCGGCATAATAAAGTAATCAGGTTGTACGATGTTGGTGACAGTTGTAGTAGAAACAACAACTGCCTTTTGTTGAACTTTAATTTCATTGTATATATTAACGAGTGGTATTTGTAAAGCCTCTTCTAAACGAGAAATCGTATCAAGAGTTAAATTATTACCATCTCCTTTAACAATTCTATTTATCTGTTGAGGCTTCATATCTAATAGCTCCGCCAACTCTTTCTGAGAGTTAGGGTTTTTTCCTGATAAACGATTTTGACGTAACGTGTCAAGAATTCTAAAAGCAATTTTTGCTGAAAGCCTAAGACTATTTTTATTGGCTTGACGTTGCTCAGCCTTTTCTCTCCACGTAGTATCTACCTGAGCGATAGCGTTCAATTTGTCTGCTATGGATGGCACATTATATTCCATGAATTTAATTTGGGGATGTAATGAATGACATTTTATGATTACCTTATTTTTAAATAAAAAAATAGCTTATTGACTACACTTCAACGTAAACAAAATCAAAATCTGTATTTTCGGTGAAGCCATTTCGCTTTAATTCGCTGACCACAAATTTCATTGTATCTAACTGTTTTTGAGTATGAGGTCGGTCTTGCATTGCTTGGGTCAATTTTATTGCACCACCTGTGATGATATAAACGTCTTGAATGTGTATAGCATAAATTCTTAACCAACTGTTTCTTCCTGTACCATAACTTTTTAGTGCAGTCTTTAAAGGTTCATAAAAGGTCTTTGAAAGAGGAACAAATATTTGGTTTAGTGAATTTCCGTAAACATTAAGCGTATTTCGTTTTGCAAGGTCAAGAATTATCTTTTCAAAATCCAAAGCGTGTTCTATCGTAATATCAATAGCTTGTTCGATGGATAATTTTTCGCTAAATTTTTCTTGCCAATGGCTACTCTCTAAGTCTTTTATATGCTCATGAAAAAAATCAAAGAGATATTCAACATCCGACCAGTTATCAAATAATTGCTCAAATATATGAGGTTCATTTTCCTGATATTGTATGCTAAATACCTTTTCTGTGTTTGTATCCGCTAATTTAACTATGGCAAAAATACTACCAATTCCCATGAAATCAATATATATGTTTATTTTAATATTATAATACTATTAAACAGCATTTAGTTCTTGCAAATCATCACCCATAATTATTATTAAATTGAATAATCAAGTAGGATAGAAAATGTCTTAATAATAATTGTGTTGTCAGAATAGTAAATCCAAGTGAGATCATTAGGAAATATTTCTCTTTAAGAAAGATTAAAATTGCACTTCCGTTAATAATTCAATCTTTGTTCTTCAACCTTTGAAGTTCTAAATTAAGGGATATTTTTTTATTAAATTGTTTTTCTTTATTTATTGCATTTTCCAATTGGTTAATCTTTCTTTGTAGCTTGTTTTGATCCCTTTCTTGCGTTATTAAAACGCCAATTGGTTGATTTTCTATTGCAATAGAAGCAATTTGGCTACAAAAATCTGTATATATAAAATCTATGTTTTGAGAGAGATTAAATTGATATATATTACTTTTCTCATCAAACCAAACTGTGGTAAAAGTCCAGTCAATTATTGCTCTGTCTTCATTAGTAGGATTTATATGCTTTTTAGATGTTGATAATAAAAATTGATTTTCAAAAAATATTAAAAATATGATATGATATGGAATTGACTTATCCATTATTTCCAAAATATCCTGAAGATTTTCTTTACTTCTAACTTGAATTTCAAATAATTGAATTTCAGAAATCTCTGTACCTTCAAGGTTTATGGTATCTCTTGAAATTTTATTAGTCCATTTTATTTTTTCTATAATCTCTGTAAATAGTTTTTTCTGCTTATGATTGATATGAGTATCAAAAGCATTTTTAGGAATAATTCTGTCAACAATTGTTGATTTTGGGAGGTTGAACAAGCTCATTTTATAATAAAAAAAGAAATTAATTGAAAGTCTTCTATACCCTTTACATTGTTGCGTAATGCTGTTGTCCCTCCAGATTTAAATAAGCTAAATATATCTTTTTCTTCTTCTGTTTGTAGAACTGACCCAATTGCCTTACCCAAAAGTGTGGAGTACTTATCCATTTTCCTGAAATCGTCGGTTTCAATACTAAACTGCTTACATGACTCTTCATCTGGCACATTTTTACCTTTTGTCAATCTCCGTAATACATCCAATATCTTTTTTGACTCAATATGCGTATATATTGGAATTCCATCAATTGTGAGATAGACAAGGTAATAAGGATGAAGCCTATTTACTTTATCAATATTAACATTGGTATTAACATTCTTTAAGATAAATATTACCCCCTTTTCAAATTGATTGCTTCCGTTAATTACTGCATAAAGACCCTCTGGGATATTTTGTAAAGCTCCATAATGTTTCATGAAATTTGATAAATCAATTCTAAAATCATTTAATCCTAAATCAGTTATACTTACACCTTCTCTCAAATCCTCTAAATCAATTACTTCTTCTTGAAGTTTTTGTAACTGAATTTTGCGATATTCTAAATCCTTTTCATCCGTATTCAAAATATTATCATCTCCAGTGCTTGCCATATTACTAATCAACATTTTGTTTTCAACACGTTGTTTTAAGTTAATATAAGCATCCAAAGTAACATCGGGCCAAAAATTTGCCATTGTAATATTACTGTTGATTGAACCTATTCTATCTATTCTACCAAAGCGTTGTATGATACGAACAGGATTCCAGTGAATATCATAATTAATTAAGTAGTCACAATCTTGTAAGTTTTGCCCTTCGGAAATACAATCTGTTGCAATCAGCACATCAATATTTTCTTTAATGTGTGGTAATAATTGAGATTTACCCTTTGAAATTGGAGAAAAACAGGTTAATAAAGTATTCAATTCTGTAGGAATATTTTTTGTAGAACATGCTCTTTTACTACCTGTTATTAGAGCTGTATGAACATTAAAATTATTCTCCAGATAATCACTCAGTTTACTATACAAATAGTTGGCAGTATCAGCAAAGGCTGTAAAAATGATTACTTTCTTATTGCCTTCATTTAATGGATTTTTTATTTTTTCAGCAATCAACTCTTTTAATTTTAGGAGTTTTAAATCTTGCTCATCATTTATTAAACCGACTTCTTTATAAATCTGATTAAGGATTGTTAAATCAGCTGATAAATCTTCAATCCAACGAGTTTTATCTAAATCTGCAATGGCAACTTTCACCTTTGTACCAATCACATTTTCTTCATCATCTATATTAGCGTCCCAATCATAATTTTCTTCTGATGGGTCAATATCAATTCCAGATATAATTGAAGCACCTTTATTTTGAAGTAAATTTAAAGATTCTGAAACTTGTGAAATAATGTTGTCAAGTGTTAACCTAAATGAATCCACGGAACTTTCTATTCTCTTCAACAGATTAATTCTCATCAGTAATTGAAGACTTTTTTCTCTATCTTGTTGCCTGAATGTACCTGACTTTACTTTTTTATCATATTTATCGGCATATAAATTTACTTTACTTGGTAATATATAATTCAAAGGTGAATAAACTGATAAATTTAAAAGTGTCAGCTTCTCGGCAATTTCAACGTAATTAATTCCTTCCTGTACCAAGGCAGTTTGAATAGATAATGGTTTATTTCTGGTCGGAAACTTTCCAATTTCGCTGGTATCGTAATAAGTGGTAATATGTTTTCGTGAACGGGCAATCGTTAGACTATCCAAGATCTCAAAAAAGTCAAAATCAAGCATTCCCAACAATTTTTCAGTAGTTCGTTCAGCAGTATCTAATTTTGACCAAACGTTAAAAGACTGTTGAGCCCTTCTAAACACTAAATCTATACTTCGTTCCGTATTTAGTTTTTCATCAATTTTTTCGGTATTTCCTTCGTAAGCCAAAGCAAGTTGATTTTTTAAATCATTGAAACGATTATTTACAGGAGTTGCAGAAAGCATTAAAACTTTTGTTTCAATGCCTTCTTGCATAATCTTTCTTTGGAGCTTTTGGTATCTATTTTCTTTTCCGACAACCGTATTGTTATTTCTAAAATTATGAGATTCATCTATCACTACTAATCCATAATTTCCCCAATTTACATTTTCAAGGTTACGACCATTGCTTACTCCTCTTTCCCGAGATAAATCTGTATGAAAAAGTACATCATAACTAAACCTATCAGCAGCAAGATGATTATTTTTATCGTTTTGTCTATACGTGTTCCAGTTAGCTTCTAATTTCTTGGGACAAAGCACCAGGACATCTTTATTCCGTTTTTCATAATATTTAATGATGCCAAGAGCTGTGAATGTCTTTCCCAAACCAACACTGTCGGCTATAATACATCCATTATATTTTTCAAGTTTGTTGATTCCTCCAATTACAGCGTCTTTTTGAAAATTATATAACTTTTTCCAAATAATTGTTTCTTTAAAACCCGTATCATCATTTGGTAAATTGTCAGTAGAAATATCCTCTAAAAATTCACTAAAAAGATTATAAAGGGTAATGAAATAAATAAACTCAGGGCTGTTTTCTTTAAACGTATTTTCAAAATATGCTTGAACATAAGCTGTCACATCTTCTAAACTTTCTTTATTATCCCAAACTTGATTAAACCAAGATAAATAGGCTTCGCTTTGCGGACTTTCTATTTTTTGAATAAGTGTTGGAAAACCTGAACGTGGTGTCAAACCTAAATCAGCACTCGTAAAACCTGTAACATTGTTATAAGCCACCGCATTTTCATTATTTGCAACGTGAATGATGCTTTGTAAAGGAATATTTCGTTGCTTATTGGTCTTGAATTGCACTTTTTGCTTTACCCAATTGGCACATTCTTTGGCGATAGCTCGTTGATTAAGTTCGTTTTTTAAACGTAACTCAAATTCTCCACCACAGAGTTGAGCCTCATTATAGATATGAGGAATGTAAAATTCTCTGGCTTGTTTTTGAAATTTTTCTTCAATAAAAGTGGGAGAAGTGAAGATAAACCGTAACTCATCAATAGATTTTAGCTCTTTCTTTAAAGCTTCAAACGCATATATAGAAAAGGTAGAAGCCGCAATAGAAATACGGCTTCCTTTCTTTATTTCTTCTTTTAAATCGTCTGAAAGACGTGCATTTACATTATCAATCAACTTCATCGTGTAGTTCTTAATTTAGTTTAATAATATCCAGTAGTTTGTCATAACTACTTATCTTACTGAATTTTACAACGCCTTCACTAATAGCTTTAAAGTGTTCCTCTGCACAATGTAATTTCAACTTTTCTATTTCTCTTAAATCCATATCTGAATCCGAACCTTTGGTTTCAGCAACAAAATATATATGCTTTACTTTATCTTTCTCAAAAACAATTGCCCAGTCGGGCGTATAATTGGCTATTGGAGTAGTGATGTAAAAATCCTTTGGTAATTTGGCGTACACCGTCACCAAGTCACTGTCTTCAAGGTCTTTGGCAAATTGTGTCTCTACTTTTGAATCCGTACTCAGATAATCGTAAATATGTTTTTTGAGTGTCTCTGACTCCAAAAGCACTTCCTTTGTATTACTAAATACAGTTTTGGCATCATAGCTTTCATCCGTTTTATGATACATAATATTATGAACTATCAAACTTGCCTTCACTTCATTAATCAACTTGCTACAATCCAAAATGAATTCTTCTGGATTTTTCTGAAATAAGATAAATTTATCGGGTCTTATGGCTTTCAAAATGGAAACTATTGTTCTACGAGTAAGATTTGTTTTATTGACAATCTCGCCCACCATATCATACGTAGCGGTCGTATTTACGCTTGTTTTCAGTTTTTCAGTTCGACGAATTACCTTTCCAAATCCCTCTAAATTTTCAAGTTCTTCCTTGCTCACTTCTTTCAAAGTTGCTTCTTTTACTTCATAGCTTCTATCCCTAATGTGTAATTTTGCATCTATCAAAACTCTACTATCGTGAATGAGTTTTTCAGAATCTATTTTTACTTCATAAGTTGTTTTAACACTTATCTTTTTCCAAAGTTCTTGAAATTCCTTACGGGCAAAATTAGCGTTTACTTTCATCACAATATTCTTTCTGGCATTCTCAGGTTTAGGTATCTCGCCTGAAAATACCGACCTTACTAAGTTTGTGATGGCATCTCTAAAACTTTCAAACTCTTGCGGTAAAGGAAGTTTATTGTCTGCAATAATGGTTTTACCTTCTGGCGTTATTTTATCATCATCGTCCAAAATATCCTTTTTGTAAAAATATTTATTGAGCTTCTTGGCAACTTCTTTGTTGATTTTTAAACTCGTACCTAATTCATTAATAATCGTTTTTCCAATAAAAAACTCTTCACTTGCTTTTTGTGGACGGTCTTTTAAAGAAGCCGCTAATTCTTTCTGTAAACCTTCTGCAAACGCTTCATAACTTTCAGCTGCAATAATAGTAAGCCGATTAATGTCATGGACTGACTCGCCAACCGTTTCAACATCTTGACGAATGCCTTCTTTGTTCACGCATAAACGCATTCCCCGACCCACTTCCTGACGACGACGAATCTGTGAACCTCCTTCCACGTGTTTTAAGGCACATATCTGAAATACGTTTGGATTATCCCAACCTTCTTTTAAGGCGGAGTGAGAAAAGATAAAACGTTTGGGTTCTTCAAAACTCAACAAACGTTCTTTGTCTTTCATGATTAAATCATAAGCCGAAATATCATCTGAGGCGGCTTCTTCTCCCTTTTTGGCTCTTTTGGTACTTGGGTCAATTAATTTATTTTTTTTATCTATCGAAAAATAACCGCTGTGTACTGCTTGAGCTTGGTCTCTTTGCAAATATTCCACATAAGCATCATCGGGCATATAGGCTTTATGAACTTCCGATGGTCGATTAGCATCCAAATAATCGGCATAATCAGGATTGAACAAATTAATTACGTCTTGAATAGCGATTTGATATTCTTCCTCAAATAGTTGGGCATATTCGCCGATTTCCTCGTTGCCGTGTTCGTTGTAAACTCTGTATTTCTCTACGGAATCAATAAAAAATAAAGAAAGCACTTTGATTCCTTTATAGAATAATTCACGTTCTCTTGCCAAATGTGATTTGATGGTTTCTCTAATCTGAATTCTTCTAAAATCTTTCTCACTTACGTCTCCCAAGGCTTCTCCAACCAATACTTGCCTACTTCCAATTTCAATCTTATTATACAATCCATCTATATCTCGAATGATATAATGTTCATATTGAGGCATATTGCCCGATAGCTCATAAATGTTTGCTCCCTTGCTCAATTGTTTACGTACTCGCTTAATGCCAGTATTCGTACGTTGTTCAAATTCAAGCCAAACCATTGGGGGTTTATTGGCACTCACCACAATCTGTTCAACATACAAATATCCGTTCGTGCCACTCATGCCTTTAAAGAGAATTCCTTTGGCGGATATTCGCTTCACCAATTTCTGATTATAGGCATCAAGGGCATCTAAACGATAAATTTTGTTGTATTCTACTTTATGCGTTGCTGAATAACGTAATGAAAACAGCGGATTAAAATCTTGCATACTTTGCAAGGTTTGCTCACCATCCACCGACTGTGGTTCGTCTATAATAATAATCGGATTTGTTTGTGCAATGATTTCAATGGGCTTTCTGGATGCAAACTGGTCAAGGTCTTTGTATATTCTTCTTACAGCTTCACTTCTATCATTTTCTTTTTTAGAGCTAAATGCCTGTGTATTGATAATCATGACGCTTATCTTAGCATTAGAAGCAAAATTTTCTATATCATCTGGACGACTTGAATTATAAATAAACGGGCGGATACTATGACCGTATAATTGTTGAAAATGCTCTTGGGTTACTTCAAACGATTTGAATACGCCTTCACGGATGGCTATACTTGGCACTACAATAATAAACTTACTCCATCCATAATGTTTATACAATTCATACATAGTACGGATATAAGTATAGGTCTTGCCCGTACCTGTTTCCATTTCAACTGTGAGATTATACCCGTGTTTAATGCCCTGAGGACGCTCAATTTGAGCACTTTCCAACAACTCTTGCTGTTGTTGAACCGTATTAATATTTTGTAATAACTGGTTCTCCGTAATTTCTATGGAACTGTTGCGATAGCCAATTTCCTCCAAAAGTTGAGATTCAAACTCTCCACTGCCTTTGGCAACTAAATTGGCACGTCTCATTAAATCTTTGCTCCGCTCGAGCGTAAAACGGTTTGCTTTTAGGCTTTGCCCCGCAAAACAATCTACCACGGCTTTCACTGCCTCTATCTGAAAAGGTTGTTCCTTAAATTGTAGTTTCATAGCTTAGATTACTCGCATTTCGGTGTTTGGACTCAATTGTTTTAATAACTGAAAGACATTTACTTTCTCCTTATCGCCTTTGAAAGAAGCATCTCTGAAAACCACCCGCAAAGGCTTTTCCTTCGCTATTTCACGGGCAAAATGTTCATCAATTTCTTTATCAAAACAAGCAAACAAAGAATCTCCCGCCACTTTAAATACTTCTTTATGAGCAATCTGTACTTTTTCAATTTTCAACGACAACGATAAACCCCAATCTAACATAATTTGAGCAACCAAATCTTCGGCACTACGGTCTTCTTTGATATTATCAGCAAAAAATTCTAATTGGTCCTGAGCATACCCCTTCGGATTGTAATAAACATCTTTCATATTACTACTATCCAAACGATAGACTCTAAAACCCGTATCTAAGTTTTCTATTCGCTCAGTTAATTCAGTAATTTGGATTTGCAACTCCGCTTGTTCAGTTTTGAGAGCTTCCACTTTGGGGTCATTATCCATCAATAACGAACCATTACCCGCTGATAATTTTCCTTCTAAAACCAATAGTTTAGCTTGCAATTGAGCTAAATTCCCTTTTTGTTCTTCCACAATCTTTTTGCCTGCCCTTCTGATACGCTCTTTGCCAATCTCGCAGATGTTCTCAGTTTTTTCATGTTGTATTAAAAAATCTATGGCTCTTTGTAGCGTAGCCTTTGACCCACCAGTAGCTGTTTTTAAGGTTTCGTTCAAATCTTCGGGAATTTGAACCATAATATATTTACATTTAATACCTAATTCATAATTTAACTTTAAAGTACTTTCTGCTGTTGTGGCAGAACCTGAGAAAAAATCTAAGATTATGTCATCTTTACTGACTTCCAATGACTTGAATAACTCAAAAATTAAATCAGAATCTTTGGGATTAGTAAATAAATTTTCACCAAAAAGTTTAGCTAAATTCTTTGAAGCAACACGACCATCTTTGTATCTTATACTTGTTAAACTTTGAAATTCTGTATCGTATAGATAAGTTTTATTATTAGGTACTGTGTTATGGTCTTTACCAAAATGAACTGAACCTTCCAGAATTTTCTTCTCTATTGTTTCTTTGGGAAATCTCCATCCACTTGCAGGTGATTTGCAGTTCTGACCAGTTATTGGATGAATGACATCAAAAACATATTGTCCATGATTTGGACCTGAAATGTCAGATGCAAAATATATTCCGACTTTATCCATCCAGTTATAATGCTTTGATGAACTTACTGGGTTAGATTCAGGAAATTGTTTATACCAAGAAAGAGCTTCTTGATGAATTGCATCCCAATCATCACCATGTTTTTTCTTAAAGCTTTCAAAAGCTTTATATATTTCGTTCAGACCTTCTTTTTTTTCAGTCCAAGCACCATGATTTGTGTTCTTATCTTTAACATAACATAAAATATATTCATGTTGAATCGATATATAGTCTTGGTCGTTTTTGCTACTATTTTTCCATATAATTTCACCTGTGAAATTATTCTCACCAAAAACTTCATCACAAATTTTCCTTAAATTATGAACTTCAATCTCATCAATAGAGATTAATGTTACACCATCGTCAGTCAATAAATTACGAGCTAATTTAAGGCGTGGATAAATCATGGTAAGCCAGTCAGAGTGGTAACGTCCAGAGGTGTCAAGGTTAGTAACTAAGCGTTGGTTATATTCATCTAACAAACCGCTTTCTGCTTTATATTCTTCGGCACTTTGCGTAAAATTATCCTTATAAACAAAGTCATTTCCTGTATTATAAGGAGGGTCAATGTATATCATTTTCACTTTGCTCAAATAACTTTCTTGGAGAAGTTTTAATACTTCTAAATTATCACCTTCGATATAGATATTTTCGGTTGTATCAAAATTAACGGAGTCTTCCAAAACAGGGCGTAGCGTCTTGTTTGTGGGCATATTGGCAGTAACAATGGCTTCCCGTTTTCCAGGCCATTCAAGGCGGTAGCGTTCTGCATTGCCCACAATAGTTTGTTCAGAGAGTTCTTGTTTGAGTAAGTCAAAATCAATTTTAAAACCCTCGGCAGTTTCAGTAACACAATGGGGAAAAAGAGTAGCAATTTTTTCGATATTTTGGTGAACCAAGTTTGGTGAAGCAAGGTCTAAATATTCAGGAGTTTCAGTCATGGTAATTTTAATTAGTTTCGTCATTAAAGGCGTTTTACAAAAATAACAAGAAGATTGAGTAATTCTGTATTTGGTGAAGCAAAATTATTAGGGCAGGAAAATAAACGAGCCAAATCCGTTGTACAGATTTGGCTTTTGTTACATACTGTTATACCCTCGTTATACAGCTGTTATACCACGTTGCACGCTGTTAGACAAGGTTATACCATTAATTTACAATTGTAAAAAATCGTTTGGTAACTTTCACAGGTTTCCCAATTTCTTTCACCACCTTCCTACTACCATCTGGTGATACCTCAATCAAAAATCCATTCTCGGCAATCATTACTTTATCACCTGAAGACAACGTTTGCCAGTATGCTTGTTGGAAAGCCGTCTCCGCCAAAATTGGAATTTGTTGTTCTAAAAAATCAAGTTCTTGGTCGGTTAGCATGATGGGTTTCTTTTGATTTATGATTTTCATTTATCCTACAAATTAAGAATTCTAATCTTTAAAACTTGCTCAATATCCATAAGCGTTTCAATTGTAAAATTGTGAGTTCCACTCAACCACTTCGTTATGTCAGATGGTTTTCTTCCAATTTTATCAGCAAACTGTTTTTTGTTAATTTCTTCGGACTTCATTACCTCATCAATGATAGTGGCAATCCGCATTTTGCAGTCCGTTCGTGCCTGTTGTTCTGGCGTTATTTCTTCCAACAAATTATCTAAAAGTGTCATATTTGCCATATTCAAATCTAAGACTTAGTGTTAATATCTGTGTACTCATCGCCAATCAAAAAAATATAAAATTACAAAATAAATTGTTCCCCAAGTTTGAGAATAATTCAAAATAAAGAATAATTCACGTAAAAAAGCCAATCCTACATCACAGAATTGGCTTTTGTTACACTTAGTTACACGGACGTTATATGGCGATATTACTGCGTTATACGCTGTTACACAAGGTTATACGGCTTTTTTGTTACGGAACTATGCATTATTTGGCGGATTACCCCATCCCAACCCTTCCCCTTAAAGGGAAGGACTTTAATCTGGCTTAAAGCCCCTCTCTTTAAGGAGA
>JAYVIV010000223.1:0-4478 GCA_043769985.1 Arcicella sp. | reverse complement strand
ATTACAATTACCCCAAGGACGGAAAGACGCTAAAACTTCATTTAAAATCTTTGCGTCCTCCCGTCCTTGCGGTTATAAATACTTTCAAATCAACAAATTATGCAACAATACATCCAACAACATAAAGACCGTTTTCTTTCGGAATTGCTTGAGTTATTGAGTATTCCATCGGTTAGTGCAGATAGTAAATATAAGGCTGACGTGCGTTTGGCGGCAGAATTTATCTGTGAAAAACTCAAATCTGCGGGAGCTGATTTAGCTGAAATAAATGAAACTGCTGGACATCCAATTGTTTACGGAGAGAAAATTATCGACAAATCGTTACCAACAATTCTGGTTTATGGACACTACGACGTTCAACCTGCCGACCCCTTGAATCTTTGGGATTCGCCACCATTTGAACCTGTCGTGAAAGATGAAAAAATCTACGCTCGTGGGGCTTGCGATGATAAAGGGCAAGTTTATATGCACATCAAGGCATTTGAAATGATGATGGCAACTAATTCTTTGCCTTGTAATGTCAAATTTATGATTGAAGGTGAAGAAGAAGTAGGTTCTGACAATTTGGGGGTATTCGTAAAATCCAATAAAGAAAAACTGAAAGCTGATGTTATTTTGATTTCAGATACTGCCATTGTTGCCAACGATGTTCCATCAATTGATGTTGGTTTGCGTGGTTTGAGTTACTTGGAAGTGGAAGTGACGGGTGCCAATCGTGATTTACATTCGGGTGTTTATGGTGGTGCTGTGGCAAATCCAATTAACGTTTTGAGTAAGATGATTGCATCCTTACACGATGAAAATAACCATATTACGATACCAAATTTTTATGATGATGTCCTTGAATTAAGCCCTGCCGAAAGAGCAGCAATGGCTTTGACACCATTTAGTTTAGAAGCTTATCAGGAAGATTTAGCGATTAATGACGTGAGAGGAGAAGCTGGATACTCAACCATTGAACGTGCTTCAATTCGACCAACGCTTGATGTGAACGGCATTTGGGGAGGATATATTGGCGAAGGAGCCAAGACGGTTTTGCCATCAAAAGCATCGGCAAAAATTTCCATGCGTTTAGTACCAAATCAGCAATCAGATAAAATGACGGAGATGTTTACCAAACATTTTGAGTCAATTGCTCCCGCTGGTGTAACCGTGAAAGTGCATCCACATCACGGAGGCGAACCTTATGTTACGCCCACTGACTCAAAAGAATATCGTGCCGCCGAACGTGCTATGGAAGAATCGTTTGGCAAAAAACCTGTGCCAACTCGGGGCGGAGGAAGTATCCCGATTGTGGCATTATTTGAAAAGGAATTAGGCTTAAAAACCATTCTGATGGGTTTTGGACTTGATTCTGATGCGATTCACTCGCCCAACGAACATTTTGGATTATTCAATTTTTATAAAGGTATTGAGACGATTCCTTTATTTTTTAAGTACTATTCGGAGTAAATTCAATGATAGCATGAGTGAATGATAGATTGAGTGAATGGTTTTTAAAATCAATTACTTAAATTTGTTCTATTATAATCATTCACTCACTCTCTCAGGTTACGCACCCCGTAATCATTCTTTTATTGACCTCATGGCTGAAATTAATTTAGACTTACTTACTACCGAAGAAACCTCGCACTACGACAATTTAGATAAAATGTCAGTAAAAGAGATTTTGGAGGGAATCAATAATGAAGACAAAAATGTTCCTTACGCCGTTGAAAAGGCAATTCCGCAGATTGAAGCCCTTGTAAATCAGATAGTTCCAAGAATGAAAGCGGGTGGGAGATTGTTTTATATCGGTGCGGGTACGAGTGGGCGTTTGGGCGTGGTTGATGCCTCTGAATGTCCTCCAACTTTTGGTGTTCCTTTTGATATGGTGGTTGGGCTAATTGCGGGTGGAGACGGAGCCATCAGAAAAGCCGTAGAAAATGCCGAAGATAATATTGAACAAGCTTGGCACGATTTACTGATTTATGATGTCAATGAGTTAGATACAGTTATAGGAATTGCAGCCTCGGGAAGAACACCTTATGTTATTGGAGGGTTAAAGAAAGCTCGTGAAAATAGATTATTGACAGGTTCAATTTCGTGCAATGAAAATAGTGAAATTTCCCAAGCCGCTGAATATGCAATTGAAGCAATTCCAGGGGCAGAGTTCGTAACGGGCAGCACTCGCATGAAATCAGGAACGGCTCAGAAATTGATTTTGAACATGATTTCTACTTCCGTAATGATTCAATTAGGTAGAGTTCGTGGCAATAAAATGATTGATATGGCCTTGAGTAACAATAAATTAGTAGTTCGAGCTGAAAATATGGTGATGAAGGAATTAGGGATAGGAAGAGGAGAAGCCGAAATCCTTCTACAAAAGCACGGAAGCGTAAGGGATTCTGTGGATGCTTATCGTGGGAGTTTAACAAAACATTAACACAGATTGTTGAAATAAGCATAGTGTAACTCCGTTCTAATGAAAAATGATATAAAAAGATAAGGTAATAGTATTAAAATCGTTACTTTGTGTTTCAAAACAAAAATTAAGTCAATCTCCAAAATTCATTTATATACCATGAAAAAATTACTTTTCAGTTCAATGTTGCTCGCAGGATTAGCTATGAATGCACAAGCACAAGATTTTCCAGACGATATTAAGCCATTGATGTCAAAATATACTTGTACGGCTTGTCATAAAGTTGGTGATAGATTGGTAGGTCCAGCTTACACAGAAATAGCCAAAAGAAAATATTCAACTGCAAGAATTCTTGAATTAATTGCTGCTCCAAAGCCTTCAAATTGGCCTGGTTATCCACCAATGGCAGCCTTGAAAGTTCCAGCGGAAGATGCAACTAAAATTGCAGAATGGATTACTTCGTTAGCTCCAAAGAAGAAAGCAAAAGCCAAAAAGGCTTAGTAGATGATATTTTTAGTATATGAAAATCCCCGCAAGACTTTGGTTTGTGGGGATTTTTGTTGTTTTTGAATTTTTACTACTCAACCCCTTGATTATCAATAAAAAATCCGTAATTTTGCAGGCTGATTTGAAACCATTTGTAACTCAAATCAGTTTATTCAGTATTCGTTTCCGAAACACGCACTTTTTTTCGTAGGAAAGTCGCAAAGGGAATCGAATCACTCACTTCTACGAGGCTCCTTTTTATTTCAATGACTGAATGTTTTAATGATAGAATGAATTAAACGTTCAAAACTCTATCATTCTCTCAATCAATCATTCCATCATTGGACAAATTCCAAACTCAAAACAGTAAAAAGCCTTGACACAGATGACAGCAACAGGCAGAATTAGTTTTGCCAAAGTCAAAAATTTACTGAAATATCCTGACTTCTTGGATATTCAAGTGAAATCGTTTCAGGATTTCTTCCAGTTGGAAACCGCAGCCGAAAGTCGTACAGACGAAGGTTTATTTAAAGTATTTGCTGAGAATTTCCCAATTGCGGATTCTCGTGAAAACTTTATCCTTCACTTTATTGACTACTCTGTGGATCCTCCGAAATACTCAGTTGATGAGTGTATCGACCGTGGATTGACGTACTCAGTGCCTTTAAAAGCCAAGTTACGCCTTATCTGTAACGATACCGACAACGAAGATTTCGAGACCATCGAACAGGAAGTATTCTTAGGAAACATTCCGTACATGACCGAGCGTGGTTCGTTCGTAATTAATGGTGCGGAACGTGTAATCGTTTCACAGTTGCACCGTTCGCCAGGGGTATTCTTCTCGCAGAGTCGCCACACCAACGGAACGAAATTGTATTCGGCACGTATTATTCCTTTCAAAGGTTCTTGGATTGAATTCGCAACGGACGTTAATAGCGTTATGTATGCGTACATTGACCGCAAGAAAAAGTTTCCAGTAACCACCCTTCTACGTGCGATTGGATACGGTTCAGATAAAGACATCTTGGATTTATTTGGTCTTTCGGAAGAAATTAAAGCGGATAGACCAAATTTGAATAAAGCCGTTGGTCGTCGTTTGGCGGCAAGGGTTTTGAGAACTTGGCAAGAAGATTTCGTGGATGAAGATACAGGTGAAGTAGTTTCTATCGACCGTAACGAAGTAGTTATGGAACGTGATTCGGAAATTAAATCTGATGATATCGAAACGATTCTTGATGCAGGTCTTGACACAATTATTCTTCACAAAGAAGATATGAACGTGAACGATTATAACATCATTTATAATACGTTACAAAAAGATTCATCAAACTCAGAGAAAGAAGCCGTTGAGCAGATTTACCGTCAGTTGCGTAATACAGAAGCACCCGATGAACAAACTGCCCGTGATATTATCCAAAACTTGTTCTTCTCTGACAAGCGTTATGATTTAGGTGAAGTTGGTCGTTATAGAATTAACAAAAAATTAGGGCATGATATTCCGATGGGAACGAAGGTTTTAACGAAAACAGATATTATCTCAATCGTTAAATACTTAATCGGACTTATCAACTCAAAAGCCCTTGTTGAT
>JAYVIV010000222.1:0-5140 GCA_043769985.1 Arcicella sp. | reverse complement strand
GACCTGATGGTTGCAGTATAGATACCTGCATTTGTTAAAGCTGCTGGTACAATTTTGGGATTTTGTAAATTTGAAGTATATCCGTTTGGTCCTGCCCATGAATACGCAATTCCACCCGTAGATGAACACGTGAGGTTAAGCGAAGAACCCGTGGCTATGGGTGAATTACTGCCAGTCGTAATACCTGTGGGGACAGTGGAAGTAAACGATACAACAACGGGTATTCTTGAACTCTCTACACTATTTATTGTTTGGCTAACCCAATAAGTGGTAGCAACCAGTGCCGTTGTGGTAGCCAACGCTGTACCACCAGTAGCCACATTATACCACTTGAGAGCTGTACCCGTAGCTACCAAATCAGCTACTGTTGAACCTGATAAAGGTGCTACTACTAAAGGTGGTGTACTATTGCAAAATACTTGAGGAGTAGTAGCAATTGGGGCTGCCAATGTACCCGTTACAATCAACGACAATGGCAAAAGAGTATTGGGCGAAGTAGCACTTTTTCTTATCACAATTTTATAAGTACCTCCTGCTACTGGATTCAAAATCTTTACTTGTTTATAATTGTTATTGTTTCCATCAAACCAGCTGGTCTGGGTTGTAGCATCTGCTGTTCTATTTGCCATTACGCTTGGTTTCCAAGGTCTTATATCTTGCATAGAAGGCGACTGTACCAATACATCATACTCATGTACCAATTTTGATGCGGTAGGGTCTATTCCATCATCACTGGTTTGTTCTGTTCCTGCCTCGTCTGTCCAAGCAACAGAGACAATCAAGGGTTCGCTACCACCGTTAGCAACAATGGTTCTTTCTATTTCTTGGGTTGAGGTAGGACTTATGTATGGAGGAAGATTGTAGGTAATTTCCTCGATGTAAGATCCTTTGGTTGTTGCAATATCAGAGGCAGCCTGTAATGCTGGATTTCCTCCCGAGCTTTTTGTTTTGATTGCCTTAGCAGCTTTTTCTACGTCCAGCAAACCCCAACCAAACTTATTGTCAGGTCCTGGTTGTCCTAAATCTTCGGCAGTAGCCAGCATAAGTCCTTTGAGGGTAGCACTTTTCATGTACGAAGGATTCAAGCTTTTATAATACTGCTGTAACAAAAGTCCGCCCGCCGCCGCCGCAGGACTGGCATAAGAAGTACCCTGACCAGTATTATAAGCTACATCTGAAGGCGTTTGCGTAACTTCGTCGGCAAAATAGGATGATCTAATGGCTGTTCCTCTGGTTACTATCTCAGGTTTTACCCGTCCGTCGTCTGTTGGTCCCCAGTTGCTATAATCAGACATCCCCTTGTCAGCGTTCAGTGCTCCCACAGTCATAAGGTTTTTGGATGCTGCAAAAGAAGTCATTACATCATAACCCACTTTACTCATGTTTCCATTTCTTTGTTGTTCGTTTCCACCAGCCACAAATGGTAAGTAGTATGTATTTTGGGCAGTGAGTACATCCCAGTCTCTTGCTTTACCATTATAGGCACCAAACATCCAAAGTGGAGTCGTATTGTCGTTCGCTGGTCCATAAGAGTGATTTGAAATCAAATAACCGCTTGTGCCTGAAAAAGCAGTTGCCTCGGCTAAATCGTTATCCCAGTCATAGTTCCAAGCCGACGCACTGTAAGCAATACCCCGAGACGAGTTATTGATGTCTTTTCCAACCATAGTTCCTGTTACGTGCGTCATGTGGTTAGATGTACCATACGTTACCCTTCCGAAGGCATCATTGGCACCAGTGCCTGACGAGGTTTGATTTGGTTGATTCGTTACCTTACCCGCCAGCAACTCGTGGTTAGAACGCACCGGACCGCCGTCCCATACCCCTGCCACCATGTTTTGTCCAGAGATATTTGCCCCAAGCGAACCATTTTCATAGAGTTGATTGGCCTTAATCATCTCGCCAGACGCTATGTTACTTTTCGTGTTGATATACATAGGATTGCCCTGATTATCAACATCTTGTAAGAAATAGTATGAACCGTTTTTCTCAAAGGTTCTCTTCAAGGTAGGATTTTTCAATAAATAGGCTTTAACCCGAAGTTCGGCAGCCTCATGTGCCTTTGCGATAGAGGTTTGGAATGTCTGACGGGCATTTCGAGATTTAACGCTTTGAGCCTTATACTCTTCTAAGATTTTTGCTCGTTCTTCAGCGGTCTGGGCATTTGCTGTTAACGTAAGCACAAAAAAAGCAATTACCAACAGTAAAAATTTATTTTGCATAATTATGGATTTTGGGTTTACTATTTGATTGTTTACTTGATAATAAATGAAATGATATTTTTGAAATTGTATTATGACCACTTACTTTTTTACATACCCGCTATTACGCACACCCTCGATGAATTCCTATAAAAACCATAGCAATACTTCGATTAATTCCTTTTGAGAATAACCTAAAAAAAATGGTAAATATTTTGATTGAACTTAGAGTATAGTAATAATTAAATTATTTTTGGTCACTTAAAATATTTTTTGCAAAGAAACAGCCTTACTTTTACGAAAAAAATACCTGTTAACAGGTATTTTTTCGTAAAAACACAAATATTATATAGGGGGTAACCCCTGTTTTTGATTTACTGCAAGAATGGAGATATGAAAAGCATTATATTTGTTCTTCAAATAAAGACTATTACTAACTTTTTATAGATTAAATCGTATTTTTTATAGATTTTCAAAAATTTGTTAATAAACCACTTTGACACACACTAAAAACACGAACAACTTTTTTTTAGGCTTCTTATTTTTGCTTCTTATTTCATTGATGGCTTGCGAGTCAAAAAATGGTAATGAAAAGTTAGTCACGAAGCATAATTTGATTTTGATTTCAGATACTTTTGAAAGTCAAAGCATCAATCAATTCGTTGAATTCTCTACCAATTTCACTGAGAAGGATTTGAAACGTAAAAATTTACGTCAGTATTTACTAAGGAATTTTACGACAAAACTCAATAACGAAGCGATAGCCTTGGGCAAGGCTTCCGACAGTAATTACGGTTGGATATATTTTGAGGTTTTTAATCAAACTGCCCACAAACAGAACTTAACATTTGAAACTGACCATATCAGATGTGATGGTTTAGAAGCATACACCTTGCAGAAAGATTCCGTAAAATTTTTGGCAAAAATCCAACGCCAAACTCCCTTAGTAGAAAGAGTTTACCCCACATTAAACTTTGCATTTCCCCTCAAAATTGAACCCAAAGACACCCTAAAAGTCTTGCTTCGTTCTGAAAGATACAGTGGCATTAATGTATTAGACTTGACGCTTTCTCAGGAAAAAAAATTTATTAAAAACTCCCAATATAAAGTTACCAATGATATTTTTCAAATTTCATTCATCCTTGTTGCCGTATTTTTTATGATCAGTTTGGGGGTCATTTTTAGGCATAAATTATTGCTCTACAACGGTTTTTTTATTTTTGGAATAATGCTTGCCCTTGCCAATAATTATTTCTTTTTTGACCAAATTACTTTTCCTAAAATATTAACCCTCAATCAATCCAATGTCGGGTCTTTGATGTTATTCATTACCAATGCACTCTTTCATCCTTTTGGAAAGCAATTATTCAAAAAATTACCCATCAATCAAAAAAGATATCGCCTTTGGGCAAATGTGCTAACCATTTTGAATGTATTAGCAATGCTCGGTATCGTATTTATTCACGATAAAATAGTGGCATTGACTCCTTTTTTATTTACCTATTTGACTTTAATAAATTTGCTTTGGGCACTTTATCATGCTTTGTTAGCAGTTATAAAAGCAAGGATTTTTTCCTATTTAATTGTATTCTCCTTCATATTTTTACCCATTATTCTTCCTAATTTTTTCGCTCTATTCAATATTCAGGCGAATGGCTATACCCTTGATTTCAGTATTCTTAGTACACCAATCATCATTATTGCACTCGCTTACCTTTCAATCAACACCTTTCGTAAAGAGTTGATTTCCAAGGATAACTCCGAGAAAAACCTCAATCTAATCAGGCAAAATATTGAAGAAATCAGAAAAAATGAAGTGAACAATATTGGACGTAACCTCCATGATGGTGTAGGACATACATTATTGACAGTCCTTGGATATTTGGATTTGAAAAACATGGATACTGATAGGATGAAAAAACTGCTGACTGATTCTATTGATGAAGTCAGATTTTTGAGTCATAATTTGGTAAAAGACGATGAAAGACCCATCCAAGAAAAAATTGAATCATTGGTAAATCGTTTCAATGACTTTTCTTCCATCAACTTTCAATTTACTGATTTCTCGGAAGATAAAATCAACAAACTTGAATTAATCCAACAAAATAACATTTATATGATTGTACAAGAAGTGGTGAGCAATATTATCAAACACTCAAAGGCTTCGGAGGCGTACATTCAGATTTTTGCTCATCAAACCTCTTTTCAAATAAACATTGAAGACAACGGGATTGGCATGGATAAAAATTTATCAACTCATGGAATTGGTCTTCAAAATATTTACAAAAGAGCCGATTTATCGAATGCCAAAATCACCCTTGATTCAAGCCCAAACGGTACGAGTTTTATCATTGAAATTCCTTATGAAAACGAAAACAATAATCATTGACGACCACGCATTATTTAACGATGGAATGAATCTTATCTTGAAAGAATCGGGCTCATTTGAAGTCATTGAACAAATCTATGATAGCCGTCAAGCTCAAAGTAAATGTTTTTCTCTAAAACCTGAACTCATCATTGTGGACTATAATATGCCCCATCTCAATGGTTTGGAGGTAGTTAGACAATTAAATAAGTTGGGGAGTGATACAAAAACTGTGATTGTGAGTATGTATGCCGATAAAAAAGAAATTGAACTTTTTAAAAAAGAAGGTGTTGATGCCTACATTACCAAAACAACTCCTGGGACTCAACTTATTGAATCTTTAAAAAAAGTGATGGAGGGCGAGAAAATCTTTGAGTTCAAAAACATAGAAAAAAACGTGAATGAAAAAGATATTTTTGCCAATAAACATCAACTTACAAAGCGGGAAATGGACATTTTAAGGCTTATTAAGCAAGAAGAAACCACTGAAAATATAGCAGAAACACTAAAATTAAGTTTCTACACCGTTGAAACTCACCGTAAGAACATCAAACAGAAATTGAAATTTAAG
>JAYVIV010000221.1:0-10128 GCA_043769985.1 Arcicella sp. | reverse complement strand
TATGCTTAAAACTTTACAACTAACCGCCTTATTATTTGGAATAATTTTGGTGGTTCAAAATGTATCAGGGCAGGGTTGCGTAGCAGTTCGCCATATGAGTTGTGCGGCAGGTTCTGCAGCAAATGCTACCTCCATGATGCGTCCAGGGCAATTTCAAGTTTCTACGGGTTTTCGTAGTCTCTATTCTCATCGTCACTTTGTTGGTACTGAGTACCAAGAACAGCGTCTAACTAATGACACTGAAGTTAAAAACTGGTCGCAAGGTATTGATATAGGAATCACCTATTCTGTCACAGACCGTTTAAGTGTTTCTGTTAATATTCCAATAGCCAGTAATATTCGTGATTCTAAATATGAGCATTACGGTAATGGTACTCCAACAGCTCCAAATCCTTATTTTTCAACAAAATCTTCTGGTTTAGGTGACATTCGTGTTCGAGCTAACTATTGGTTATTCGACCCTTTGAAAAATATGAATGGAAATGTTTCCTTAGGTTTGGGGGTGAAAGCTCCAACTGGAAATTCAAATGTTCAGGGTAGTTTTCATAAATTATCAAAGGAAGGTGCAGACTTCATTCAAACTAAAGCCGTTGACCAATCCATTCAATTGGGTGATGGTGGTTGGGGTGTAAATGTTGAAATTCAAGGGTTTCAAAAAATCTTTTCTAATGCCTCATTTTATTATAATGCCTTTTATCTGTTTAATCTTCAAAATACTAATAATACCTACAATAATATTTTAGGTGAAAATGTCTCAAATCCAATTACGGTCAAACATTCTATTGCCGATCAATTTGCAGCTCGTGCGGGAGTAGCTTATGCCTTAATTCCTAAAGCGGGGATTGCCTTGAGTTTGGGTGGGAGAATCGAAGGGGTTCCTGCTTTGGATATACTTGGAAAAAGTGAAGGGTTCCGTCGTCCAGGCTATATTATTTCTATTGAACCTGGAATTTCATACATGAATAATCATAATACATTCGCTTTGAATGTACCAATTGCTACTTCAAGAAATCGTGTTCGGTCTTATTCAGATTTGAAATATGGTGGGCAAGGGGATGCAGCATTTGCTGATTATTTTATTTCAGCAACTTATTCACATAGATTTTAATTTCCAATGATTGAATGATAGATTGAGTGAATGATACAATAATTTCTAAGTCAAACATTCAATCATCCTATCATTCACTCATTCTATCATTGAATTACAAAACATGAAAAATTTTACAAAACTCAGCCTTTGGGCTTTACTAACTTTCACTACCTTTTTTGCCAATGCCCAAATGATGAACGATGGTATTTTTATGGCAAAAGGTAATCTCTGCGGAGGGATTACGTATATGAATGACTCTTGGAGTAAATATTGGGAGGGTTCATTATATCGTGAAAATAAAAATATAGGAACATTGACAACACAGTCGGTGATGTTGATGGGAAACTATGGAATATCAGACCGTTTCAATGTGATGTTTTCGCTTCCTTATATTAGTACAAAGGCTTCTGCGGGAACTTCACAGGGTATGAGTGGGATTCAAGATTTAACGATGTCTGTCAAATATCGTTTAATTCAAGCCCATAATCTTTCAGTAATTGGTTCGGTTGGAGGTTCAATTCCTACTAATAATTATGTAGCTGATTATCTCCCTTTTGCTATCGGTACGCAATCAAAAACGGGTTTTGTCAGAGGTATTTTGTATTATACTCTACCTGCAAACTTAGCGTTGACCGTTCATGGCACTTATACGGCTCGTTCAAATATGAGAGCAGACAGAGGAATGTATTATGCTGATAAAGGATATTTTACGAATGAAATGACCATTCCAGATATTATTAATTTTGGTGGAAAATTCGGACATTATTCTTATCGTTGGCAGTTGGAAGCTACTTACGATCAGCAAGTTACGCAAGGTACTATTGACATTCGGAGAAATGATATGCCAGGACTTTGTAATAAATTTGATTATAGTAGAGTAGGTTTTATTGCTGCTTACCGTGTGCCAGTTTTAAAAGATTTACAAATAATGGTCACTGGCGGAAAGATTCTTTCTGGTCGGAATGTGGGCGAATCAATGACTTATTCAGTAGGAATTTCAAAGTATATTGATTTTAGAAAAAACAAAGTAGCAGGCATTCCAAGTGGTCCAATTTGTCGCCCGGGAGATGTGAATCATAATGCTGGTGGAATGGACATGAAGAAGGAGGAACATAAATAAGGAAAGAATTAAATTTACAATTACCAATTTTCAATGGTCAATTTTCAAGCACAATGGGCATACTAAAACTTAAAAATTTTAATTGAACATTGAAAATTATTTAAAAAGATAAAAATGAAATCAATACTTACAAAAAATGTAAAATTAACTTTCTCAGCACTTTTGTTGATGTCTGGTCTTTCTTCGTGCGAAAAATATCTTGAACGTGATGGAACGGAATTACCTGCTCTTTCTCCAACGAATATTGATGCAAATGCTGGAGCCTGGAAAACTTATACAGGTACAACTATCGCAGATTATGCCACTGTTGTTACAACCCCAGAAATCGTTACTTCCGACAAGTATAAGCAAGAAATTGAGGAAGTAAAAACCGAGGTTGGTAAAATTAATGATGCCCGTCGTGACGCAATCAGATATTGGAATGGTGGAGGGGTTTTGCGTTGGAATCAAATCATGCGTGAATTAGTAGCAAAAAATAATTTACCACCTGCTGAAAATGATAAAGGTTTTTATCCTATTCCAAGTTCTGCCGACCCTGATAATTTGAATGGCACTGGCACGGCTTTCCCTTTTTCAAATCCTCCTTATGCGGCTCGTGCTTATTCGTATGTTTCTGTGGCTCAGTATGATGCACTTGTTATGGCAATGGCTTTGAAAGCTAAATATGCTCGCAAATCGCCCAATGCGATTGATGCAAGCATTGTTCCAATTATTCTGGCGGCTCCTAAATTGAATTCATTTCCTTCTGAAGATGCGGTTATGGCGGCGGTGAGTTATGAATTTTTGAAAAGATTATTCCCACAAACTGCTGATACACTATTTTTATACAAGAAAAAAGAAGAGCAAAAATGGTTTAAATTATGGGCAGGAATTTCTACTCGCTCAGATATTGAAGCAGGTGAGAAATTAGGAAAAGCGGTGTTTGCGAAAGTCTTTGCCCGTTTCAGAACTGATGGAATGGCAAATGCAGTGGGTTCTCAAACGAAGTGGGATAGTCTGACAAAGCGTTGCGAGGAGAGAGGAGAGATTGCTTGGAAATCAATGGAAAACGCACCACGCCCCCCAATGTTGGCCATGTATGGAAACGTGATGACTTGGAACATGGACAGAAAAAATTTGACTGAGATTAGTACTTCTATTCCTCCTCTTTCAACCAATTCTGCGGAGTTTAAGGCACAAGTGGCAGAAGTGAAGAGTTATACTGATAATCCCACTCGGGAACGTATTGCCATCGTGCATTATTGGGCAGACGGTGCAGGCACACACACACCTCCTGGACATTGGAATCAGATTGCAGAAAAGTATATTGTGGCAGCCAAACAATCAGAGGTAAGAATGGCTCGTAATTTTGCGTTATTAAATACTGCCATGATGGATGCGTCGGTAAGTTGTTGGTACACAAAGAGTTATTACTACACTCCACGCCCAAGCCAGATGGATAACAGTATAAAAACGTTGACAGGTTTACCTAATTTCCCAGCTTATACTTCTGGACATTCAACGTTCTCGTCGGCGGCTGCAACAGTGTTAAGTTACATTTTTCCCGATGGTGCAATTACATTTCAAGCTCAAGCTGATGAGGCTTCAAGATCAAGATTGTACGGAGGAATTCACTATAAAATGGACTGCGATGGCGGTTTGAAAATAGGAAAAATGTTGGGGGATAAGGCAATTTTGAGAGGTCAGAGTGATGGAGTTCAATAAAAAAAATTATGGTTAAGGTTTAAAACTTCTGCTGATGATTTCGGCAGAAGTTTTTTACTTTTAATAGCTTATTTCTTCTTCATCTAACATTGTCTTTAAATTGATTTTACAATCTTCCATAATTTCAATGGTTGAATCCCAATCCATGATTACCCAATTTTGGTTTTGCGTTGCCATGAATATTTTGCGTGTTTTAGTCGTAACCCAAAATACTTTTTCTACTCCAAAATCCAATAATTTTTGTGATTTATCAAAAATATAGTCCATCTCTTTGGCAGGATAATCTGTAATTTCGATTGATGCTTTTATATCAACTTCAATAACGATTTTTGGAGCTACTTTAAAGTATTCTCCTGACAATTTTTCGATGTTTTTCTTCTCAAAGATGGCTAAATCAATCCCCAAATTGTCTTTTTTCCCAATATGCAAACCAAACTCATTAGAAGATAAAATGTATTGTTTACGGTCAATTTTGCTAAAAAGAACTCCATTTAAAAGTGATACTAAAATTCCTTGTAAATCTGAACACGACATAATTTCTTCTAATGTTTTTTTGCCATTTAAAACGTCTTTATAGCCACGATAATAAACAGCTCTGCCATCAATCTGTTCATAAACAAGATCTGACAAAGCTATTTTATTCTTTGATTTGACGGTTTTTCTTTCAGAGATAGCTACCATGTTCTCTTATTTTCTTTTATTTAAAAATTACCTTCCTCTGCTTCCCAAACGATATTTTTCTTTTTGCCCACTTGCAAAACAATACGAGTTGGCGTTGGTAATAAAATTAATTTTGCCGTTGCAGCAGGGTCTGCCTCTAATTCAACTAAAACACCCGCATCTTTTCCTACTTCAATGCCACCATCAGGGGTTTCTTTAAAAGATTTCGCTAAATAGGCAGTTGGTAATAATACGTCAGATTCTGGGCAATATTCTTTGTGAATGTCCGAAAGAATTCCCTCCAAATAAGTACCATATTTTTCATTAAAATCATCCTCTAAATCATGGAGAGCCTCTTCTACATCATCGTAATCACGGTGATCATAGCCCATTTGGCTTAATGCTACTCTTTTTTCAAATAAAGAAAGGAGGTCTTTGTCAAGTGCTTGAATATTCATTGAAATTTGATTTTCGTTGGTTTGTTTCTGCAAATTTGCACACTACTACTTTAAAGACAAAGATTTCGTAGGATTTTATTTCTATTTAGCTTTGAGATGTGAGCCATGAGTTTTGAAAAATATACACTGAAATGGTTTCCAATATTCCTTTTAAATGTGCTGAAACTCAAAGCTCATTGCTCAAAGCTCACATCTAAAACACCTATACCAAGAACTCCAAAACTCTTAAATCCCACGGATTCTTAGTGTTATGAAAGATTTTTCCGTTACTAATTTCAAGAGGGGAAGGGATATTATTATAGTATAACTGCCCCGTTCCAAGACCTTGAGGCATATTATTATTAAATTCGGCAGCAAATTGGGTAATAGCATTCAACCCAATATTCGATTCTAAGGCTGATGTCATCCACCAGCCAATTTTTAGGCGGTTAGCATTTTCTATCCATTCTCTACATTGTTGGAAGCCACCCACGAGTGTAGGTTTCAAGATGATGTACTGAGGCATGATGCGTTTTAATAATTTATATTTATCAGTATATTCTCGTACGCCAATCAACTCTTCGTCCAAAGCAATGGGTACTGGAGTATTCTGACAAAGTTCTGCCATTAAATCAACGTTGCCTTGTTTGATGGGTTGTTCTATGGAATGAAGTTTAAATTCCGCTAATTTCTCAAGTTTAAAAAAAACTTCATGAATTGAAAATGCTCCGTTTGCATCAACTCTGAGGGTTATTTTCTCTTCATTGTATCGTTCACGAATGTATGATAAAATTTCACATTCCTTCTTGAAATCTATAGCACCCACTTTCATTTTGATGGTGTTGTATCCCGCTTCCAGTTTTTCATCAATTTGTTTCAACATAAACTCTCGATTACCCATCCAGACCAAACCATTAATATTTATGGTGCGGTTGGCTTTTGCGAAGGCATTATTGAACACAATCCTTTTACCACCATTCATCAAATCAAGCATGGCGGTTTCAAAGGCAAAAACGATGGATGGGAAAGTTTTGTCAAGCACTTGGTCGAGGATAATATTCAGATTCCAAGGATAAACCTCGAGGTCAAGGGTGTTGAAATTTTCGCAGATACTCAATAATTGCAAGTCGAAATCTGGGCGGTCGTCAATGCTCAAACCTTTCAAGGGCGAGCATTCCCCTAATCCAAAGACCGATGAGTTTTCATAATCAAAAATCTTGACAAAGTAACTATCTTTATGCGTAAGTACACCCCGAGACGTCCCTGCCTCGAATTTAAAATCCAGTGTATGTTTTGTAAAGACTGCTTTGAGACTCATTTTGTGAAAATCCTATTTGGTTAGGAGTATTGGCAATAAGTTTTGATGCTATAATTTTGTGAAAAATAGCCAAGATTTAGTAATTAATTGTCTGATTTGTCGTGTGTTAGGCAAACGGAAGGAAACTTTTACAAAAACAAGGAAGTTAAAGTTTCTTAAAAGGGACGTGAATATACCAAAAAGTCGCAACTCTTTCTGAATTTTGTAATGTAATTTAAATTTTTTTATTAAACGGTAATTTAGTTATGAATCATGAGTTATGAATTATGAGTTGTAAATCGTTCATAATTCATAATTGATAATTTAAAAAATCAATGAAACTAATACTTCTGCCTTTTTCAATATTATATGGACTCATCACTGATGTGCGTAATTTTTTGTACAAAAAAGGTTTTTGGAAAGAATATTTCTTCGATAAACCAATTATAAACGTTGGGAATTTGACGGTTGGAGGTACAGGGAAAACTCCACACGTTGAATACTTAATTAGATTATTGAAAGATAAATACTCCTTAACAACGTTGAGTAGAGGTTATGGTCGAAAAACGAAAGGTTTTATTCTGGCAGATACAACAGCAAATTCACAGAAAATTGGCGATGAACCTTACCAATTTTACCAAAAATTTACAGGTGAAATTGAAGTGGCGGTTGGTGAAAATCGGGTAGAAGCAATCTCCAAAATATTGCGTCATAATCCTGGAAATGATGTAATTATCCTTGATGATGCTTTTCAACATCGTGCGATAAAACCCTCACTAAATTTATTATTAATAGACTATTCCAGACCAATTTATGAAGATTTTACATTTCCTGCGGGACGTTTGCGTGAAAGAAGGCATGGGGCAAAAAGAGCTGATGCGGTCATTATTACAAAAAATCCAGGAGAGTTATCTAATCAAAAACAAAGTGAAATTAAAGACCGTTTGAAGCCTTATCTAAAAATAAATACGCCTATCTTTTTCACTAAAATCATATACGGAAATCCACAAAATTGTCGATCAAAGCAAGAGAATCTTGAAATTGCCAAAGTCCTGTTAATATCGGGAATTGCTAATCCTAAATCTTTTGAAGAATATGTAAAAACTCGGTTTGAAGTAGTTAATCATCTGATTTTCAATGATCATCACGATTATACAGAAAAGGATTTGGTAGAAATAGTTGCTAAAAATAATTTTGGTGGAACGACTATCTTAATGACTGAAAAAGACATGGTAAAATTTATTCCATACCTAAACCACGAGTTATTGAAAGGAACTGAATTATATTATTTGCCAATTGAAATTGGATTTTTGAATACTGATATGAAAAATAATTTTGATAAATTGGTGATGTCTCATCTGAAAGTTTAAGATTGAATTATCCCAAGACAAATGAAGTAATTTATCATTTCGTACCCCTTTTTACCTAAATTTGTAGCGTGAAATTAAGTATATATATCCTTATTACGATTGGACTTTTGTTTTCAGGCTCTTTGAAAGCCCAATTTCCCACGAATCTCCCTCAGCAAGGTGGTAGTGGTTTCCCAACTGGAAATCAACAGCAAGGTTTTCCACAGCCAAATCAGCAAGATAAACCTAAGCCAAACGCCAATGGCAGAATTGGTCTTGATGATTCCACAAGAGTTGTTTATGGGCCAACCTCGACAAAGTATTTTTTGGAGGAGGACGTTTTTAATAATCGTAAACGACTCTATACCATTGACACCACGATGGATGGAATCCATAATTATAATTTCGTTCAAAGAAATAGAAATCTATACACAGATTTAGGAAACTTAGGAACCGCCATTCGTCCAATTTTCTACAAAGCCCCCGAGCAAATTGGTACCTTGTTAGGCTACGATGCTTTCTCACTTTATACATTCAAACCTTCTCAGGTAAGATATTTCAACACAAAATCACCTTTTTCAAATATTATTTACGTGCCAGGCGGCAATGACCAAGATTTATTGCAGTTTGAATTGAGTCGAAATATTGATTCGCTTTGGAATGTAGGTATCAACGTTCAACGGATTTCTTCCAACAAACAACTCATTGATAGAACGGCAACCGCCGATAATACTGCCATTAGTCACTGGGATTTTATGGTTCATTCTAACTATCTAACAAAAAATAAAAAGTATTCTTTGTTAGCCTATTTCAATCTTTCAGACCATAATTCAAATGATCAAGGCGGAGTTGTCGTAGAGACAGGAAGGGATTTGCAGAATATGCTACAATTATCTGGGAATCGTCCATTATTGACCAATGCCTCAACCCGTGATTTATCTTATAATTTTCATGTCTATCATGAATATGCAGGATACAAAGCCTTTCAAATTTACCAAGTAATTGATTATCAGACTCGTAAGACACAATTTAAGGATGCGAATTTTACGAATGGATGGCAGGGAGGATTTTATCCTTATGCTTTTTCAAAGGACGGAATTAGCAGATTCAAATTTCCAAAAGATACTGCTCAAATAACAAAAATTGGGGGAATAACTAAACTTGCCTTAGATTCAATCTATAACGAAAGTCAATATTCAAATCTGGAATTTAAGTCTGGTATAAAGGGATTTTACAAAGGATTTAATTATAGATTACATTTGAGAAACAGATTTTTAAATTTTAATAATCCATTAAGCAAGGTATTCTCAAGACCCAATCAGCAAGAATATTTTTTGGGTTTATGGTTGAATCAATACTTTAAAGACAGTACCCGTTTCTTTGGAGAATTTGAAAAATCAATTAATTCAAAAGATTTCAGATTGAATGGTGAGTTTCAAGGAAAGTGGCTAAATATTGGCGGAAATTATACTTCGGCTTCACCAACATTTGTTCAACAATCAACCTATAATAATGGATTTAGATGGCAAAAATCGCTTGATAATAAAAAACTGGATTCTTTGACAAATGTAGAGAATATTAATATTTTTGCTTATACAACATTGAAAATCAAGCAATTGATAATTCGTCCGAGTGTAGATTTAACTAAAATTTCAGGGTATATTTATTACGACACGTTAAGTTATGTAAAACAAGCAGAAAATGATATTGATATTATAAGAGCAGGTTTGGGAGTTGATTTCAGGAAAGGAAATTTTTCAACAACGAACCAAATCTTTGTAACTGCAAAGTCTGATGCGGATAATTTGATTAGAATACCAAGTCTTTTTATTAATTCACGTTTAGCTTATAATCTTCTTTTCAAAAAGAAACTTTTTATTCAGACAGGCGTGGAATTAAGTTATAAATCAAGTTATTATGCAGATGCTTATATGCCAGCCATTCAGCAATTCCACTTGCAGGATAAACAAGAAATTTTAGGGTATCTTCAAGCGGATATTTTTGCCGATATGCGAATCAATAGAGTAAGATTATTTCTAAAATTTGCCCACGTAAATCAAGGACTTTTTAATGGTGGATATTACGCCTCACCAAGTTTCGCAGGTATGGGACGCACCTTTGAATTTGGGGTTCATTGGTTGTTGTTTGATTAAACGTGCCGATTATCAAGCATATACGAATAAAACAACACGTGAGCAATCATCTGCATCACAGGTGAAGATTTTGCTTTTATGATCGTGTGTTTTGAAGCCAAATCTCGCCAGTAAGGAGGCAAACATTGTATTCGTTGTGTCATACCATCATCAGGTCCAGCGGTGCAGTATTTTGTATCAACCCCAACCGTGGCAATTCTAATAAAACACATTGGGCAGGGTTCAGCGGAACTAAAAATGGTCAATCCTTCCTTACAAACGTATTTATTTCGGTATTTTTTGTTCTTCGGATTATCTTCAAATTCATTCAAAAGCATC
>JAYVIV010000220.1:0-7503 GCA_043769985.1 Arcicella sp. | reverse complement strand
GTTTCAGTTCCAGAAATAAGTTTTTCTACGGAATTAACAACCAATACAATGATGATTTCTGAAGCCACAAATTGTCCTAACGAAATTTGTCGGTCAATGACCAAAGTTGTTCCCAAAATCAACAATAAACCTGTAATAAAAGCCTTAAAAAAGACGGCATTTCCATAGAGATTCAATAGAACTTTGTAATGTTTTTCTCGATACTTTAAGTAACTATTCACCAAATAATCCATTCGTTGCATGGGCATATTAGTTGAACCTGCCGACTTGAAAGCGTATAAAGTCCGAGCAATATCTTCTAACCATTGAGCAACTTTATACTTATATTTAGATTCCGCCAAACTGGTTTCCATACCTTTGGGGGCATTATAATAAATTACAATTACGACGATTGCGATGGTAATAAATCCAAAGGCAATAAAATAGGGGTGATAAAGTGATAATAAAATAATTCCGAAGAGAATTTGAATAACTGCGGCAGTCATATCAATGAGCACTTTTGGTAGTGCTTTTTGAATATTGACAATATCAAAAAAGCGGTTCATCAATTCTGGGGCATACGAACCCAAAAGTGCTTCAGATTTTACCCGTGGAATTCTGTATGTAAACTCAAAAGCAGCCTTTGTGAAAACTCTTCGTTGCAGAACCTCCACCAATGTCAACTGATAGATTTGCATAATTCCCGAAATAATAACTCCTAAAATCACTACACCAATCAAAACATAGACTGAACTGAATGCCAATCCACCCGAAACCAAACCTATAATTGCCTGAATACCAAGGGGTAAGGATAGACTCATAATACCAACAACGATGGCATAAATATAAATATAACCAATATCTTTTCTTTCGGGGCGAAGCATCTTGAAAAGCCGCTTCAACGGGGTGGTTTCTTCGGTATTCATGTTGTCATTGATATTTTCGATTGGGTAAACCGTCAAGAACTTAATTTTCCCGTCTTTAGATGAATCAGGATTATTACTGATTGTTTCAGGATTGAAAGAGAGATTTCCCGAAATTTCTTCAAAATCCTGATTATTAACCGATTGAAAGAAAAATGGCTTGTGGTTTTTGAGTAAATGTCCAGCTATAACTATTTTATCACCTTCAAAAAAAATAATTGGATGTTCAGAATTTTGAATTAGTTGCGAGAAATTTTCTTGGGAAATATACTTTTCGACAAGGAGGAAATTTTGTTTACGAGAAAATTGAATCAAATCACTAATAAAAGCATCCGTTTCGTTTTGAGCATATTTCTTTATGCCAATAAGGGCTGAATTTCCTGTGAAATTATCAAATTTTGTTCCGTAAAACTCGGTTAGTTTCTTGACAATAAGGCTTAACTGAGTGGATTGCATACGTTTAGGGGAAAATGTATTTTAAAATATTTTTAGTTACGCAAAAGTAACACATAAAATATTATTCTGGTTTAAATACGCACCTTAGAAAGATATTAGAATATTCAAATTTAATTTAAATAAATCCGTTGGCTAATATTTAACGCAATCAAAATAATAGTCTCAAAGATTGTTTGTAATTTTATAATATAATACTTGCCCTTCCTAAATACTTTATCCAGAAACAATATAATAGAAATGCTTCCAAGACTTTTAGCAAATGCGATAGTACCTTTATTTTTACTCTATTCCTTTGAAATACAGGCTTTTAGTAAAAATTCAGTAGATTCTATTTCAATTAAAAATATCATTCAAAAAGCCATTGCAGCCGCCCCTTCCCATGACAAATCTTATGCAAATTATTCAGCCGAAGCTTTTATTCAAAATACGGGTAGATGGACACGAGTTCCTAATATTTGGAAATCGCTTTTAGTAAATGAAGGAATTGAAGAAGGTTTGAAGTACCAATCTGAATCTTTTGCAAAATTTTCAGTTAATAATTCTAATGATTATCTTTTTGATTATCAGGCAATTAGGAATAATTATCGTACTGAGGAACGTCCAGATAAATTAGTAAACCCCAACTTTTATAAACCCGTTTTAGGAACTGGGGCAATTTCTCCACTTTGTCCAAAAGCATTTAGTTATTATGATTTTGTTTTGATTAAAACGTTTGAGTTGGAAGGTGTAAAAGTTTATGAAATCAGTGTAATTCCTAAAAATAATAACGACGAAAAAGTCTTTAAAGGTACAATTTCTTTAACTGCCGATGATTATTCAATTCAAAATATAAATCTATCAGTTCGTTATTATGCCATTGATTATCAGATAGTTATTAACTACGAAAAGCAATTAAATCAATGGATGCCCGAAAAATTTAGTATTAAAACTTCTGGTAGTTTAATGGGGTTTGATGGTGAATATCAGTATGTGGCAAAGGTTTTTAATTACCAAACTTTAGCTTCCGAGGACGGAAAAAAACTTGTACGACCCGCTGAAAGTGAGTTTCACGAAATTGTGAATGTTCAAGAAAGAAACTTTGAGGTTCAGCAATTTAAACAAGTCATGTCGGCGTTGGGAACAAACCTTAGAAATCAATGGAGTGATGCCAACATTGCTACGGGTCTGAAACGATATGACAGAATAAATATCCTGCCTGAAGCGAATGTAAGAGTGAATAATTATTGGGATGAGTTAAAGCAATCTTCTGATTTTCAAGTGTTTACTCCCGATTTGCCGATTGCTGGAAAAAACAAAAATACACTTCCTTCACAACCCGACGAATTTTCAACCTATCGACAGTCCAACCAGAAATTTGGGATTGGGAGCATTCTTTTTAGTCGTTCCTACTTTTGGGGGAGTACTGAAAGAGGGTACTATCCCTACGAAATTTACTATAAATCTGCCCCCTTAGATTTCAATTATAATACCGTTGAAGGCTACGTTCTGAACACAGGAGCAATTTTTAGATATCGTAGAAATAGATATGATTGGTGGGAAATTGATCCTACTTGGCGGTATTCACTCACCCAAAATCGTTCGGTGGGAATGGTTAAAATTCGTTGGAAAACACAGAAAGAAGATTTCAGCGTTTCCGGAGGAAAATTTGTTTCGCAGTATAATGTAGATACGCCAATTGCCTTCGACTTAAATTCACTTTCAACGTTATTATTGAAGAAAAATTACGTAAAAATCTTCGAAAAAGACTTCTTGAATCTTAGTTTCAACGACCGTTTTTCTAATACGTTAGGGATAAAAACGTCCGTAGAATGGGCGAGAAGATACCCGCTTCAAAACACCATTGATCATTCTTGGATTGACTTTGATAATGCAGAATATATCCCTAATTTTCCTCTGAACAAAGAAATTGGAGCTACGGAGTTTAAAACCAATGATGCTTTTATTGCCAGTTTTCAAGTTAATTATCGTCCATTTTTAAAGAAACAGTATCGAAATAATATTCGGTACGTGGATTTCGCTTCTTCGCCTTTGATAACCTTTAAATATCGTGGAGCAATTCCGAAAGTCTTTAATTCTCAGATGGATTTTCATACCGTTGAATTGGGAATAACCCACAATTTTCCTTTGAGTATAAACACTAATTTTAACTATATCGCCCAAGCAGGAACGTTCATAAGTGCCAAAAATATGACCTTTGCTGATTTCAAACACTTTAATGGAAATAACAACATGATTTCCATTGGTGATGCTCTCACAACGCATCGTTTAGTAGGTTTTTATGATAATTACGTTTGGGGAGCGAGTAAGAAATTGATTGACCAGTATTTTTATTCAACCAATGGCTCATATATTGACATTATGACGATGGTGGGTTTACGGAAATTTGCTTTAACACAACTGATTCCGATAAGGCGATTGGGAATTCGTGAAGAACTTTTTGCTAATTATTTATACACGGCAAAAAACAATATTCATAATATAGAATTTGGTTACGGAATTGACGGCATTGCTCGAATTCTAAGAGTTGAGGCTGTTTTTAATTATAATAACATCGGGATTCCGAAAGCTAATAATGGTTTTGTCAATACGCAATTTGCGATTCGTTTAGCACTAAATTCACGGGTGAGAGGGGGAGTTACGCCTGAGTGGTGAGGTATTATTTGTTGAGTTGTTGAATTGTTGTTTTTTTAGAGCCATTCAGAATCGTCAAAAGCATTCTTCATACCCTCAAACATATCATTTTCAGGTATCTCTCCATTTGCAATTGCTTTTTTGAACGATTCATCCCAGCTTTTACGAACTTCTTTTATTTCAGTATTTTCGGTAATTTTATCTTCCGCAGTGTTTGAAATAGATTTCATTAGAATTAGTTTTATTTGAATATTAACCTTCACTAAGATAGCTGATAAATCAATCTGGTTCAAACGTCCTCATTTGAATTATCAAAGTATCCTCGCTGGCAACCAAATAAATTTTGAAGAAACGATAATATTTTTTACTTTTATAAATCAAAATAACTAACTGATAAACAAACGTTTAGAAATAATAATCTGACAATACAATGGCAAAATATAATCTTACTGTAAACGGAAAAAAATACAATGTTGATGCTGATTCGGACACGCCGCTTTTGTGGGTAATTCGTGACTACGTTGGCTTGAAAGGTACAAAATTTGGTTGTGGAATGGCTCTTTGTGGAGCTTGCACTGTTCATTTAGACGGTCAACCGATTCGTTCGTGTTCAACGCCCATTTCTACTTTGAAATCTTCCAATAAAATCACTACGATTGAAGGCATTTCTGCCAATACTGATCATGCTGTTCAAAAGGCTTGGATTGAGGCACAAGTACCTCAATGTGGTTATTGTCAGTCGGGACAAATTATGTCGGCGGTGGCATTATTAAAAGAAAAGTCAAGCCCAACGGATGAAGATATTGACACCGCAATGTCAGGAAATATTTGTCGTTGTGGCACATATCCACGCATTCGCCAAGCCATTCATCGGGCTTCGGAAATGATGAAGGAAGGTGGGAATTCTACTGGGAAATAGAGATTTAAATAACAAAAATGATGGAAACACAAGAAAGAGACAAATTAAAAGGAATGGCTCTATTACGTTATATGATAGAGAATAAGAAGAAAATGGAAGAAGAGGCGATTGAGGAGTACAAGAATAGCAAAGAAATGCACGAAGCATTTGATAGACTTGCTTTGAAGAGAAAAGAGAGACAGAAGAATCAAATTCGTCAAAAATAATGCAGGAAGAAAACAGATTAGATCTATCGGATGCGTATGACTTTGACTTTATTGGAGGAAAGAATAACGTATATCTATTTGAAACAGATAATAATTTTCGTTACGAAGTAAAATTTGTCCCTTCGGGTTATTTGTGGGAATCAAATCCTTTTTACGCAGACTATACGCATGAGTTTGCATTTTTCCCAATCGAAAATAGTATGGGCAAAAATCCACCGCTGGATAAAAAAGTACCTTTAACTGTTGCTTCAATTTTCAGCGATTTCTTTCGGGAAAATAAAAATATTGTGGTGTATATCTGTGATTCGTCTGATAGTAAGCAAGCGGTTCGTTTTAGGAAATTCAATTCATGGTTTAATTATTTTAAAGGTAGAACTTTCTTGAAAATGGATATGAATATTGAAGACAAGCAAGAAGGTACTATCTATACTTCGCTAATTATGAGAGCCGATAACCCCTACATGGACAAAGTGATGATTGAGTTCAAGAATATCATGTTAAAAGCACAAGAAGGCGATAAATGAAAATACGCTTTAAAATTTCCCAAAATGAAAAATAATTCCTCCCGCAGAGACTTCATAAAAGCCAGTTCACTCTTGGCTATCGGCTTTTCATTGCCTTCATTTGGTAATTCAAAAACCATTGTCCATAAAATTGATACTGCCAATGCCAACGCTTTGGGGCTTGAATTAAACCCGTATATTCTGATAAATGATGCGGGGAAAATTACGCTTTTCAATGCTCGTCCAGACATGGGACAAGGTACGTACCAAGCCTTGCCAATGCTTTTAGCGGAGGAATTGGAAGTTAGCCTCGACCAAGTAGAAATCCGAAATACGGATGGACAAGGCAAATATGGCTCGCAACTTTCGGGTGGTTCGTCCTCGGTCAATTCTCGTTGGACTCCCATGCGTACTGCGGGGGCAGCCGTCCGTGAAATGCTGATTTCGGCAGCCGCTACCAAATGGCAAGTGCCTGTGAATGAATGCTTTGCGGAGAATGCAAAGGTGATTCATAAACCAAGCAATAAAGCCTTTACTTACGGTGAATTGGTGGCGGAAGCTTCTAAATTAGAAGTTCCTAAAACGCCAAAACTCAAAGACCCAAAAGATTTTAAACTCTTAGGAAAATCAATTCCACGTCCAGAAATCCCTTCCAAAGTAAACGGAACGGCAGTTTTTGGGATTGATGGTGATGTTCCTGGAATGTTGTTTGCCAGCATCGAACATTCGCCAACCATTCACGGAAAAGTGTTGAGTTATGACGGAGCGGATGCCATGAAAGTGAAAGGCGTAAAATTTGTATTAAAAACTGAACGAAAAATGCCTCATAAAACCGTGGAGGCAGTGGCAGTTGTGGCAGAAAATTATTGGGCGGCATTGAAAGGACGAAAAGCCTTGAAAATAAAATGGGATGCGGAAGGTTCGGATAAAATGTCCACAGATAATTATTATGCTGACCTCCAAAAATTAGCAAAAACCAAAGGAGAAGCCTATAAAGAGCATACCAAAGGAGATTTCAGTAAAGATTTTGCGGGGGCAACTCAGAAATTAGAAGCCTATTACCAAACCCCTTTTGCGGCTCATGCAGCCTTAGAACCGCAAAATGCCACGGTCTGGGTGCAAGGTGATAAAGTGGAATTATGGGCACCTATTCAAGGGCCTGATGGGCTGATTGGAGAAGTGGCGGCATACTTGAAAATTAAACCTGAAAATATCAAAATTAACGTACCATTTATGGGAGGCTCGTTTGGGCGAAAAGCCTATTACGATTATGTAATGGAGGCTCTACATATTTCCAAACAAGTAAATGCTCCGATAAAAGTCATTTGGACTCGTGAGGATGATTTAACGCAAGGACCTTTCCGCCCAGGCATGGTGTCGATGATGGAAGGAGGTTTGGATGTCAATGGTGCGGTGATTGCACATAATCATAAAATTGTGGGTGCCTCGATTGAACACCAAGTTTTCAAAGCTCCTTTAAAAGATGTCCCCGATTCTTGGGCGGCTGAAACGGCTACTTTGGACGATAGCCCGTACAATTTTGGTAGTCGGACAATGAGTTTTAACTTGGCTGAAACTGATATTCCAATCGTTTGGTGGCGTTCGGTATATTCTTCTACCACGGCGTTCGGACAAGAGAGTTTTATGGACGAATTAGCACACGCTGCAAAGACTGATCCATTGGCTTTCAGATTGGATATGTTGGCGGATTCTCCAAGATTCAGTAGGGTGTTGCAGACTTTAGCCAAGAAATCTAATTATCATCATAAATTGCCTGAAAATCAAGCGATTGGCATTGCTGTTGCTCGCTCTTTTGGGTCGATTGTGGCTCATGCCGTAACAGTTTCAAAGCAAGGGAAAGGCGTAAAAATTGAGAAAATTGTGTC